>NZ_LBMZ01000087.1:0-26833 GCF_001005525.1 Acinetobacter sp. AG1
TAACATCAATAAAAATGACTATTAAGATTGAGTTTTAAACTATATCTAAATATTCACTCTATGCTAGGCTTAAGAAAAAAGGGTAAGCCTATGGATGCCATTGAAATAAAAGATTTCTCAGCTCTGACTGGGTATACAAATGCCATTTTAGCAATCGATGAGTGGCTTGAACACAAACCTTATTTCTATGTGATTAAGGATCAGTATTTGATTGATGAGGCTATTCGTGTTGAATATATCATTATTCAATAATTTTGAATTTTGGGGGCTTATAAATGAATAAAAATTTAGTTTTAATACTTTTAATGGTTGTTACTAATACGGTTGTTGCTGGGGAAATTTACAAATGTACGATAAAAAGTGCCGTCACTTATCAAGCAAAACCTTGCAGTGGAATAGGAAGTAAGCTAAATATTCCGCAAGCCTATAGTCCAAATACACCTAAGGAACGTATGCAAGAGAAAACGAGTGGTGCGAAAGAATCTGATGCTGCTAAAAAAGCTGGATTGGCGATTGCTCAGGAAGCCTATCAAATGACAAAAAACCGATAGTTTATAGACTTATCTATTATTTATTGTTGATGTGAGATTGGGGTTTTGTTTCAAATAATAGACATAATATTTTGATTTATTTGTTATCTTTAAATTTTTGCAAGATTTCAAATTATGAAAAAAATTCTATTTTTAGCTTTAGCAATTACTTCGTTAACAGCGTGTTCTTCAACACCCAGCAAAGATATTACTCCACCTAAGATTGGTATGGCAAATCCTGCAAGCCAATACTGCGTTGAACAAGGAGGCCAGCTTGAGATTCGTAATGAGGCAAATGGTCAGGCTGGATATTGTAAATTACCTAATGGGCAGGTGATTGAGGAATGGGCTTTTTTCCGTGCAAATCAAAGTAAATGTGTTGCTGATGAAGCACAAAAACTTGTAGGGCAGTCTGGTTTAACCGAACAGCAAATTAAGCAAAAAACCAAGTCCGAAATTGTGCGCAGTGTAAGACCAAATCAACCAGTCACGATGGATTACCGTGAAAATCGAGTGACGGTAACGATTGATCCGCAATCTAAAAAAATTCTTAGTGCAAATTGTGGTTAATTGATGAAATAAGTTCTTGCTTTCAAGTTGGTATCTACCAATTTGAAAGCTTTTCTCATCTAAATGAAAGATAGACCTTGATAAATCTACTTTTGTACCCATCAATTATAATATTGCAGTAATATTTTTCGTTTTGGCTTTGACCAAAAGTATAATCACTGTATTTATTTCCTAATTTTTGAGATAGACGAAACTTTGACATGAATCTACTTCTTATCGTCGTGTTTGGCGCAATTGCTGAGATATTAGTATGGATCGGCGTGGGCGACCTTGTTGGGAGTATGTGGTACGTATTCTTTTGGTTTGTTATAACTTTTTTCGTGGGTTTGAATCTCGTTCGTTCTAGTACATCTAATATTATGCCGCAATTGCAACAAATGCAGATGACAGGTCAACTTGGAGCTGATCCTGCTGTTACTAAGAAATTAGCAATTGCAATGTCGGGTTTCTTGTTAATGATTCCTGGTTTAATTTCTGATGTATTGGCTGTATTGGTTTTAATTCCTGCAATTCAAACAGCGTTTAGAAATATGTTGATGAAAGCAATGGCAAAGCGTCAACAGGCGATGATGGATCAAATGATGGGTGGAATGGGTGGTAATGCTGCTGGTCAGAATCCATTTGCTGATCTCATGCGTCAAATGCAGGACATGCAGAATCAACAACAAGGTGGTGGTCAATATCGTGACTCAACCATTATTGATGGCGAAGCGAGAGAAGTTAAACCTGATCAAAAGAAGATTGAATTCAAAGATGTTAATTAGTTGTTGATACGCTTAAAAAGCACATCCTAGTTGATGTGCTTTTTTATGTTTCATTTTTTATACTTTGCTCTTGTTTAGATTCTATTTTGTCTGGTGTTTGTTGTTCTTTGCTCTGAGGTTGATAGTGTGTAGGAGGAAGATTTGTTATTTCATTTTCAGATTGTTTATATGAACGACTTCGATTAGCTCGTTCACGAAATCCACCTTTATTGATCAATTGAGCCATATTGATGTCATCTATGATTTGAAAGATATATTTTAACAAATTATGTGAAAGATCAAAATAATACTGAGCGTTAGTTGAATCTAGCTTTGTATATCTTCTTTACAATGTATCCAAGAGAATTGTTAATTTGAATGAATTGCCTTTAAAACTAGATTGAATTCTGATTTTTTTTCTCATAGGATAAAAGTGTGACGAAAGAAATTGTTGTAAAAAGAAAATAAAAAATAGTAAGTGGAAGGAGGAATGATGTTATATCAATATCATTGCGCATGTTGTGACAAGGTAGTCGCTTCAACAGATAAGGAATGCCCTTATTGTGGTTCTCAGCATATTAGAAGTCCTTATGGTTTATGGATGTTCTGTGTGGCTGCATGTTTTGTAGTTGTAGTTGTAATTAAGATGGTACATGTATATTCATTACATCATGAGGAAGATCAACCAACTCAGACAAGTTCTTTATTTGAAATGTTTAAACAAGATAGTGCTGAATCTAATAAATAATAATAAATAAAAAAGTTCGCAATTTGCGAACTTTTTTATGAGCGATAAACTTATAGTCCCGCAGCATCTTTAAGAACTTCAACCTTATCTGTCTTTTCCCAAGTAAATGCAGAATCTGAACCTTCACGACCAAAATGACCATAAGCAGCTGTTTGCTTATACATTGGCTGAATTAGGTTCAGCATACGAGTGATACCGTATGGACGTAAATCAAAATGCTCACGAACCAATTGAATGATTAATTCGTCTGATACTTTACCTGTATTGAAAGTATTGATTGAAATCGAAGTTGGTTCAGCAACGCCAATTGCATAACTGACTTGGATTTCACATTTATCTGCTAAGCCGGCTGCAACAATATTTTTTGCAACATAACGACCTGCATAGGCTGCAGAACGGTCAACTTTTGATGGATCTTTACCAGAGAAAGCACCGCCACCATGACGTGCCATACCACCATAAGTATCGACAATAATCTTACGACCAGTTAGACCACAGTCACCAACTGGACCACCAATCACAAACATACCTGTTGGATTGATATGGAATTTTGTACCTGCATGGAACATTTCAGCAGGAATAATCGGTTTTACGATTTCTTCAATCACAGCTTCTTTCAAGTTAGCTTGACTAATTTCAGGATCGTGCTGAGTTGAAAGTACCACAGCATCTAGACGAACTGGCATACCATTTTCATAAGCAAATGTTACTTGGCTCTTCGCATCCGGGCGTAACCAAGGCAAAGCACCTGAACGGCGTAATTCAGCCTGACGCTCCATCAAACGGTGTGCATAAGAAATTGGGGCAGGCATGAGTACATCAGTTTCACGACTTGCATAACCAAACATTAAGCCTTGGTCGCCAGCACCTTGATCTTCTGGCTTTTGGCGATCAACACCTTGAGCAATCTCTGGAGATTGTTTACCGATCATATTGATGACGGCACAAGTTGATCCATCAAAACCTAAATCAGAGTGATGATAGCCAATACCATTTACGGTTTGACGCACAATTGCTTCAAAGTCGACATTTGCTGTCGTTGTAATTTCACCAGCAAGAACAACCGCACCTGTTTTTACTAATGTTTCACAAGCGACACGCGCATACGGGTCTTCTTTTAGGATTGCATCTAAAATAGCATCACTAATTTGGTCAGCCATTTTGTCTGGATGACCTTCGCTTACAGATTCTGAAGTAAAAACAGCATACTCGCGCATGAACGTCCTATCATGGTTATTTTCAAAAAGACAGAGTATGTTACATCGACTTGGCGGATAGGACTAGCATAAGCTGACTAAAATGCATGAATTTATTTCATTTTCATTGTGTTTTTATTGATATGTGTATCAGTAAAACTAATATTAATACTTTAATTAATAAAGTTTTTCTGAATTGTAAATTTTCATATTGGAATGAATGCATTTTAGTGGTTGTTTAGATGGTGAGCATTTATATAAAGAATTGTATTTGAATGATCAAAATATAAGAAATATCGTGTATTGCACTTTACCCCATCTTGTTTTTTTAAGACAATAGTCGCAGTTTTTGAAAGATGATTTCTCATCTTCTCTCATCTTATTTGATTTAATCGGATTCTGACTTATGACAACCCCTTTAAATGAACGTCGTATTGCAAATGCAATTCGTGTCTTGGCTATGGATGCTGTGCAACAAGCAAACTCAGGGCATCCTGGTGCTCCAATGGGGATGGCAGATATCGCTGACGTAGTTTGGCGCGAATTTTTAAATCATAACCCAAGTAACCCTCAATGGGCGAACCGTGACCGTTTCGTATTATCGAATGGTCATGGCTCAATGTTGCAATATGCGTTATTGCATTTGACGGGTTATGAATTATCTATTGAAGATTTAAAACAGTTCCGTCAATTACACTCTAAAACTCCAGGTCATCCAGAATTAGGTTACGCACCTGGTATCGAAACCACAACAGGTCCATTGGGTCAAGGTATTGCGAATGCTGTTGGTTTTGCTTTAGCTGAAAGAACTTTAGCTGCGCAATTTAACAAAGATGGTTTAAACGTTGTTGATCACTTCACTTACTGTTTCTTGGGTGATGGCTGCTTGATGGAAGGTATTTCTCACGAAGTATGTTCACTTGCAGGTACTTTAGGTCTAGGTAAGCTGATTGCGTACTATGACGACAACGGTATTTCGATTGATGGTGAAGTCGAAGGTTGGTTCAGTGACGATACTGAACAACGTTTCAAAGCCTATGGTTGGCAAGTGCTTCGCGTAGATGGTCATGATGCTGATGTGATTCGTCAAGCAACTGTTGAAGCGAAAGCTGAAAGCAATAAGCCAACAATTATTATCTGTAAAACGATTATTGGTTTGGGTTCACCAAACAAACAAGGTAAAGAAGATTGCCACGGTGCGCCATTGGGCAAAGACGAAATTGCTTTAACACGTGAAGCATTAGGCTGGAAAGAAGACGCATTTGTTATTCCTGAAGATGTTTATGCAGCTTGGGATGCAAAAGCAAAAGGTCAAACATCTGAAACAGCTTGGAATGAATTATTTGCTCAATACCAAGCAAAATATCCAACTGAAGCGGCTGAATTGTTACGTCGTATCAATGGTGATTTACCTGCTGAATTTGCAGCACAAGCTGATGCATTTATTGCTGAAACCAATGCAAAAGCAGAAACGATTGCAACTCGTAAAGCAAGCCAAAATACTTTACAGGCATTCGGTCCATTACTCCCTGAATTATTAGGTGGTTCTGCTGACTTGGCTGGCTCTAACTTAACACTTTGGAAAGGTTGCCAAGGCGTACAAGAAAACCCAGCGGGTAACTACGTGTATTACGGCGTTCGTGAATTCGGTATGACCGCAATCGCAAATGGTGTAGCTTTACACGGTGGTTTTGTTCCTTACGTTGCAACATTCTTAATGTTTATGGAATATGCACGTAATGCTGTACGTATGTCAGCATTGATGAAGCAACGTGTGATTCATGTTTATACACATGATTCGATCGGTTTAGGTGAAGATGGTCCTACGCATCAACCAATCGAACAAATTGCATCGTTACGCGGTACGCCAAACTTAAATACTTGGCGTCCATGCGATACAGTTGAAGCTGCAATTTCTTGGAAATCTGCGCTACAACGTAAAGATGGTCCAACCGCATTAATTTTCTCTCGTCAAAACTTGCCATTCCAAGCACGTAATGAAGCTCAAATTCAAAACGTTGCAAAAGGTGGTTATGTACTTGCTGAAGAAAAAGGTGAATTGAAGGCAATCATCATCGCAACAGGTTCAGAAGTTTCATTGGCAATGGAAGCATATGCGCAGCTTGAAGGTGTGCGTGTTGTGTCTATGCCATGTGCTGAAGAGTTTATGAAGCAAGATGCTGCATATCGTGAAGCTGTATTACCTGCACATATCCGTGCGCGTGTAGCGGTTGAAGCTGCTCATGTGGATTATTGGTGGAAGTTTGTTGGTTTAGACGGCAAAGTGATCGGTATGACTACTTATGGTGAATCTGCTCCAGCAAAAGATTTGTTCCAATTCTTCGGTATCACTACTGAAGCAGTTGTAACTGCGGTTAAAGAATTGACTGCTTAATCAAATTAAGTGGTATAAAAAAGCGTCCTGAGTAGGGCGCTTTTTTTATGATGATTAAATGGAATCAATAAGGGCTTAATATGCAAATATGGATGAGTAGTGAATCAAGTAAAGAGGTATTAAATGAAGAGCAACTTACTCGATTACAATTAGCTCGAAATTATGTGGAAGAAATACTTAAGAAAGAGTTAAAAAATAAGTCATATGATTTCCCTTTAGATAGTTGGGATTGTATTACGGTAATGATGGGACCAAATGATTTTGGTGAGCGAGTCAAATATTCTGTAAAAAAAAGAAGTATGGATTTTCGTTTAAAGATAGATCCTAGAGTATTTAATACAACAGATGATTTAGGTCGTCAAAAACTAATTTTTGTAATGCTGATGAGAAGTTTGAATTTACTTAAAGAAAAGTTTGAAAAAGTAAAACCAAAATTGGATGATCGTAATTATGAGGAATTAGAGCGACTTCGATCTGATGCTTTAGATGTTGCACGAAATGAGGGTTGGCTATAAAGTTCTTACAAATATTCAGCTTAGATTAAACCTATACTCAACTTACTCTGAATCGAAATATTCGACGTTAACAACTTATGAATCGGGCAATTCCCGCTACTTTTAATAAACATTTATGCTGATCAGTGCTTCTTTATTGAAATTTAATAGATTGGGATATCGTGATGGAAAAAGAATTCGAACTTAATTCTTTTGTTGACATATTAAATAATGTCAAATCTTTATACTTTTTTAATTTGAACGTAGATAAAAGATTTTGGCAACATGCTGAATATGGTTTTTTGATTCGTTTTCTCCACGAAAGTTCAAAGATAAAGGAGCATAAAAAGAGAGTTGATAACTATTCATCTCGATTACGTTCCTATTTTGATAAAGTAATTCAAAATAGACTTAAACTAGATATAAATAAATCATTATTAAAATTAGAAGGGAAAATTTTAGCTTTCCATGTTCATTTAACCATGTTTGATAGTTTGGGTGAAGGTGAAACAAGTGGTTTTATCGATGGATGCGATACTCCACCACCAGAATTATGGATTTATTTTGATGGGGAAATCTTGTATTCATACATTCCTGCCGAATTCATCGAAATGGTGAATTCGGCGATAATGGTTTCTATGAGTGGCTCATTGGAATGGTATACGGATGTAATTGAAATTTAGTGTAATAGGTCTCTCATCCGATATTTAATTCACTCTGAATTGAAATATTCGACGTTAATAATTTATGTACAGGACAGCTTTCAGCTACTTTGAGTAATCGTTTGTGCTGATCTTCGGTAAATTCACCTTTTAAGATAATTTTACGTTCAATATTGTTTTGACCTGCTTCAGGTTCAGCATTGGGATTTAAAGCTAAATCGACCTGCACATGCTCAAGTTTAATCCCTTTATGATTGGCATACATTTCTAGAGTAATGGTCGTACATGCACCTAAAGCCGACAGTAAAAGCTGAACTGGGTTAGGTGCTGTATCTTGACCGCCTTTATCTGCAGGTTCATCTGCATACCAAGTATGACCCGAAGAATCCGTCAACGAAACGCGATAAGGTGTAGATGTACTGAGTGCTTGTGCTGTATGTGTCATGTTTTACCTTGTTATTTATCTTTAAAAACTAGATGAAAATATACCAATTGATCATGTTACCTATAAAATCAATTGTCCACTACTTAATGGTCTTATGATAATTGTGTTTGATATGTGCTGTAACGCTTTTATTGTTGCACGGATGAAACATATCGTTTTATAAAGAATAATGAATAAAAATACTTGATCTATAAACTATTGCATATATCAAACAAGGATACGAAAAATGTCATTTAAAACATTAAGCCTCGGATTAGCTGCTGCTATCGCAAGTTCTGTAACATTAGCTGCGCCAGTAGACTATAAAATCGATCCAACACATACAGCAACAGTATTTAGCTGGAATCACTTTGGTTTCTCTACACCGAGTGCAAACTTCACTGATATTCAAGGTACAATTAAAGTTGATAATGCAAAACCTGCAAATTCATCTGTAGAAGTGACGATCCCTTTAAGCAGCGTAAATACCAATGTTGTTGCTTTGGATAAAGAATTCCAAGAAGAAGCTTGGTTTAATGCTGCGAAATATCCAAACATTACTTTTAAAAGTACTAAAGTAGAAACCAAAGACAAGAAACACTTCAAAATTACAGGTGATTTAACCGTTAAAGGTGTGACTAAGCCTGTGGTATTGGATGCTGTGCTGAATAAACAAGGCGAGCATCCAATGGCGAAAGTACCTGCGATTGGTTTCAATGCAACAACAAGCTTCAACCGCTCTGCATTTGGTATCGGTAACTATGTTCCAAATGTTGGAGACAAGATCACTGTGAATATTACGACTGAAGCAACTGCTGCGAAGTAATATTTAATAAATCAATTATTTATTAAAAAATCTCACGCTATCTATGGCGTGAGATTTTAAATTTTTTAGGCGTAAATCAGATACGATTTTTTATAACTATTATGTTGTTGCATTAAATGCATCTGAATAGATGACATAGCCATTTGGTATGTAGTCGGTAAAAGCAAGAATTTGAAAATACTCTGCTGGAACACCTGCTAAGATCAATCTAGCATAAGCCTTAAACCCAAATTTTCCATAATAATTAGGATCACCGAGTAATACGCATCCTTTTGCATTCAGTGTCTTGATCCTATTCAAACCTTCTTTCATAAGTTTAGAGCCTATACCTTTTCCTTGATATTCAGGAAGAATGGAAATAGGACCTAAGCCATACCAGTTTGTCGTACCATCGGAAATAGAGACAGGTGAAAATGCAATATGACCAATGACTTTCCCCTGAGTTTCAGCAACTAAAGAGACAGTAAGTTGTTTGGATTCACGAAGCGCATTGACAATAAATTGCTCTGTGTGGCTAGAATGCTCTACATCATTAAAAGTTTTTTGTGTTAAATCAAAAATTGCTTGGATGTCAGTGTTTTGTTCATCACGGATTAAAATATTCATTTTTAATTACCTAAGATTTTTTAAAATTACTGATGAAGAAAATGATTTTTAGACTTCATCAGGTGATGGGGAATCGATGTTTATTGATTGTCGAGTTGAGGTCGTACGTTTCTAAGCCCATTCAAGTTGATTTGATAGGGTTGACCTTCCTGTGATTTGATCAATCTTTTCTTTTTAAGTTTTCGAAAAACATCGAGTGTGCAATCAGATAATACAAAACCTTCACGGCTATAACATTCTACAGCGATGAGTTGTCCTGATTCATTTTTGAGTTTTACGATTTTTCCGCCTTTTGCTAAGACGTGTAAAGTCCTTTGTTCAGACTTGGATAGGTTCATGTTGGAATCCAGATATAAGTAATCAAAAGCAAAGCTAGGCTTTTAGCCCGAAAATTCGCGTTGATAACCCATTTCAATGTGCGATTGAAATATGGTTATCAGATTACTGCTATCTCCAACATAAAATCCTCAATGTAGATTGGATAAGAAATTTATATGGGAAATATATAATTGATTAAAAGAAAAGTAAATATTTATGTGAAATTTGCTTGATTTTCAATAAGCTGAAGACCATGATTGTTTTGATTTTATTGATTAATTTATAATAAAGGCATTGAAACGTATCACTTGAATTTGATTATTAGGATAGGCCAAAGATGGATGATCAAAAGTTTATACAGAAAGCCGTAGATCTAGCATTAGAAAATGCAAAATCAGGTGGTCGTCCTTTTGGGGCAGTGATTGTAAAAGATGGCAAAGTGATTGCTACGGGTGTGAATCAAATTAAACTCACCAACGATCCTACTGCACACGCAGAATTATCAGCATTACGTGAAGCAGGAAAAGCTCTAGCCAGTCCAAATCTTGAAAACTGTGTTGTTTACGCGAGTGGGCAACCTTGTCCAATGTGTCTAGCTGCAATGCGTATGGCGGGAATTAATTGTGTATTTTATGCATTTTCTAATCAAGATGCAGAGCCATTTGGTTTGTCTACTGAACATATTGCTCAGATATTACGAGTACCACCTGAAAGTCAGCAAGAATTTACTTTTATTCAAGTAAAACCAAATCATAACCATGATTTATATGAACTATGGAACAAACAACAGGTTGATTAAATCTATAAGCAAATTAGGAAACTAAATACGCTTATTTTTATTGTATTTATCCTTCAATGATAAATATGCAGGAACTGATCTTTTTGCCTGCCGACGTAGCATCATTTTGATATATAAAACGAGGGCAAAACAAGCTGTCGCAATCGTTAACATGATGCTATTCATATAACTCATGATCGAACTAATATAACCAATCGTTGCTAAACGCCGTTGCATACGTTCTACCTGAATACTCGATTCAATTCCAGTAATCGCCCATGTACATAAGTGTTCGCAATTATTGATAATCAAATGGTAATGATTTTCATGCATACGCGAGCGCATACGACGAACGATCGCTTTCGCCTTGTAACGAGGGGAATTATAATTTCTCGTATAAATCGGTTTTCCCCGAGCGAAGCGCTGAATTGAGGTCATCTCAATTGGACGTTTTTTAAAAATATGGGTAAAACCTGAATAATGAATAACTCGTCCACGACCTGCATAAATACCGTGATGACTATAGCCAAAGTGTTTAACAATTAGGTGTGCACCGAGAGGGAAATGTCGTTGTGTTTGCTGCATACTCATACAAGACTATTGTATTTACAGATGTATTTTAATCAAAAAATATGAATCTATCGAGTGTATTTCAAGACTCATTTATACGATTATGTTTGGAGATTGTATCTATTCTTTTTATGTTGAAATACATTGTGGGACAATGAGGTTAGTCGATTTGAACAATATTAAATTATGCTAAAAAAATGGTTTATAGCCTCATTGGTCAGTATTTGTATGTCTCATGTTTATGCTATGCAGCATCAAATAATTAAAGTAGACAATATTTCATACGATGTAATTAAAGTAGACCATTTACAGCAACTCAGACTTTTCCTAAAAGATCCAAAGAATGCTCGTTATTATCAAAAATTTGCTCATATTCAAAAAATGCTTCCAACATGTGAACAGTTAAGTTTTGCTATGAACGCAGGTATGTATCACCCTGATTTTCAACCTGTCGGTTTATATGTTGAAGAGGGTAAAGAATTTGTTGAACTCAATGAAGCGCAAGGATTTGGTAATTTTTTTATGCAACCAAATGGGGTGCTTGCATGGAATGATAAATATGCTGTAATTAAAACAACGACAGATTATAAATCCATAAGATTTAAACCACGGTTTGCTACGCAGTCTGGACCAATGTTGGTTTATAAAGGCCAAGTAAATAGCCAATTTGTAGCAGATTCAAATTCTCTAAAAATAAGAAATGGAGTAGGCGTTAGAAATAATCAGTTGTACTTTGTAATTTCACAACAACGGGTCAATTTTTATCAGTTCGCACAATTTTTTAAGCAAAGTTTAAAAATTGATAATGCGTTATATTTGGATGGTTCAATTTCAAGTTTATATTCATCCGAAACTAAACGTCATGACAAGACTTTTAATTTAGGTCCAATCGTTGGTGAAATTGCTCAAGAGAATTGTAATTAATCAACTTCTCATCTTCTATGCATTAGAAGATGAGAAGCGTTTATTTTTATTGAATTGGCGTCTTGATAAGTGCAAGAAGCTCTTTGCGGCTATAGCCTCGGGAAATGAGGACTTTCTTTATACCTTTAATCACATCTTCATCTGTCGCTTTGACTAAAGCATCCAGTAGTTGTTCATTTGATTTGCAAGAACAATCATTTTCAACGCAAGAGGTTTGGTTCTTGTGTTCATTATATTGCTGATCTGCATTAAACAATTTCTGCCAAAAACTCATAGAGCCTTCATATACAACCTAACATAGATCGAAATATAATCACTTTAAAATAAAATACAAGTCAGCTTAAGTGATAAAAGCAGCAGTTGAACTTCAGTTTTTTCGATGATTCTTTTTGTTTCCAACGAAATTATGACGGTTGAATGACTTGATCTTTGAAAAACATCATTTTTTCTAATAAAAACTTTAAATAAAAATAGAGAGTTATGGAAACTCTCTATTTTTAATGGTTACTTTGCAATAATTTGTTTAAATCTTTTCGAGCAATACACCAGATTCCACATGATGAGTAAAAGGGAATTGATCGAACATAGCAAATTTTATAATGCGATGTGTTTGAGCTAAGGTTTTTAAGTTGTCATGTAAGGTATCTGGGTTACATGAGATATAGAGAATACGCTCAAAGCCTTGTAGTAACTTCAAGGTTTCATCATCAATCCCCGCACGTGGTGGGTCAACAAATACCGTGTCAAAGTCATAGCTCTGAATGTCGATTTCAGCTTCCTGTAATCGTCTAAACTCACGTTCGCCTTGATACGCCTGAGTAAACTCTTCGGCAGATAAACGCGCCACCTGAATATTCTCAATCTGGTTTTGCTCAATATTCCATTGCGCTGCGTAGACTGAAGATTTGGCAAGTTCAGTTGCAAGTACCCGTTGAAATTTCAAAGAGAGTGGTAGAGTAAAGTTACCATTACCACAGTACAATTCTAATAGGTCTTTCTCAGAGCTTTCAGCAGCATCACATGCCCACTCCAACATATGTTGGCACACTTGTGCATTGGGTTGTGTAAAGCTACTTTCAATTTGTTTGTATTTAAAAGTGCGACCATGAACATTGAGTTGTTCAACCACGTAGTCGTCACCAATAATCACTTTTTGGCCACGGCTACGACCCATGATTTTAATATTCAGTTTTTCAGCTAATGCTTTAGCTGCTGTTTCCCATTCAGCATCTAATTTACGGTGGTAAATCAGGGTGACCAACATCTCTCCACTTAGGGTTGAGAGAAAGTCTGCTTCAAAAACACGTTGTGATAAAATAGGAACTGCTTTTAATTCATCTAATAGACGTGGCATCAAGTCATTGATGCTTTGATCCGCAATCGGAAACACATCCACGCGGATAACTTCTTTTTGTTTTCCATCTTCAGCACGTTCAAACATGGCATAGAACAAATCATCTTCGGTATGCCAGATACGAAATTCTGCACGCATACGGAAATGTTGTTCAGGTGATTGAAACACTTCTAAAGCTGGGGGATTGAACGGTGCAAATTGTGTGGTAATGCGTTCAACTTTCTCTTGAAGTTGCTGTTGGTAGGATACAGTCATAAAAAAGAAAACTACAGGTGAAATCTAAACGAGAATGGTATCAAAAAATAAGATGAGTGTGTGGTTAAAGTCATTATTTAGTGATGTTCAAATTGTGCCGGTAGTAATTATTCTATGCCTCATATAAAAATATGAGTAAATTGAGTTGTTGGATTTAAAAAATCGCTATTCATTTTGCTAAATAGATGAGTTTTTATAATCTAAAGCAAGTTTTCAGCAATATTCGGACAATGTAATAATGTGCCAAAAATATAGCATTTGAATTAATAATTAGATTGAGCTTATCTATTTCTATACTTTAGATGGGTTTCGAACTTTAAAATGGTAAAGAAGAGTATGTTAATACGAGGTCAATCAACTCTAATAGATGTCGTGGATGATTTTGTAGCATCATTAGATGGTCAAAAAATGGATTTATTTATGAGATATATTCCTAATAGAATGTGGATTCAGGTTTTAGATTTTTATGATTATGTAATTTCTCGATATGATTTTTATAACTCGGGTGCATGGATTGCAGAATTAATCTCGGAGAATGATCCAGTAGGAGCAACACTTTGCCAAAAATTCTCATCTAATGGGCAAAATACATTTGAGTGGGAAGCAGGAGTTATTATTGATCTTGCTAGGGAAAAGCTTGGTATAACCTTTGAGTGGCAAAGGGAAAAATATGGGAATCCGAGTGATTCTTTTTAAATAAAAACCCGAACCATGTAAACATGATTCGGGCTGGGAGATTGAAGACTTAAATTAGTCTTCAGATAAAGTCATTAAACTCGCATTACCACCGGCAGCAGCAGTATTTACGCTAATAGCGCGTTCAATGACTAGACGTTCTAAAGGAATCTGCTCATCTTTCTTGAGATGAGTAATGCCCACGATTGCTCCAGAACGGTTCGCAATTTTAGTTTGTAGTTCACTTAATTGATTAACTGAACCATGGTGTAAAACAGCATCAAAAGCATCTTTTTCAATGTTTGATATTACTGTGATTGCAGATAACACATCTTTTGGTAAAGATTTCTGATGTTTGGCGAAGAAAGCATTATCTTTAGTTACAGCAGCAGTACTGCTTACTGCGAAAATCGCTAGTAACTGTTGTAACTGGCTCGCTTCATCATCTGCGATAGAAAGCACACGATGACGAGGCAAGATAATATATTGATTGCTTTCACCTGTTGGGCCTTGCAACTCGTAGAACTTACCAACACCAAATGCTGGAATTGTCGGAATTGCGTGAGGCATATTTTGTTTAGCCCAAGTCAACAAGTTCTGGTAAGCAACATTTGATACAGCATCAAACTGAGAGATTTCAGCTTTAACCGCAAAAGGTGTTGCTAAAACTTTCTCTGAACAATGTTCCATTAAGCGGTACATATACAGTGGACCACCAGCTTTAGGACCAGTACCAGATAGGCCTTCACCACCAAATGGTTGAACGCCAACCACAGCACCAACGATGTTTCGGTTGATATATAAGTTACCCACCTCAGCACGTTGGATCACTGTATTGATGGTTTCATCGATACGTGTATGTAAACCCATTGTTAGGCCATAGCCTTTAGCATTGATACGGTCGATCAATTGCTCAAGCTCACCATACTTATAAGTGATGATATGCAAAACAGGACCAAAAACTTCGCGCTCTAAGTCATCAAGATTTGGTAATTCAATCGCTGTTGGCGGAACAAATGTACCTTGTGCAAGTGCTTGCTGACTCATTGCATCGTTAAACATTAATTGATGAACAGGGTAGCCCTTAGATTTCATCTTTTGAATGTGCGTATCAATAGTTTGTTTCGCTTCAGTATCGATGACAGGACCAATGTCAGTTTTTAAGATTGCAGGGTTACCTACGATCAACTGTTGCATGGCACCTTTCAACATTTTAATCACAGTTGCAGCACTATCTTCTTGTACACATAAGATACGAAGTGCAGAACAACGTTGACCAGCACTGTCAAACGCAGAGCTTACAACATCCAATACGACCTGCTCAGTAAGTGCAGAAGAATCGACGATCATCGCATTTTGACCACCTGTTTCCGCAATTAACGGAATCGGTTGACCATTTGGAGATAAACGTTTTGCCACAGTTTTTTGCAAGATTTTTGCAACTTCGGTCGAACCAGTGAACATAATGCCTTGAATGCGATCGTCTTGGCTAAGTTGAGCGCCAACAGTTTCACCACGACCTGGCAGAAGTTGAACAACGCCCTGTGGCACACCAGCTTCCCAAAGCATTTGAACGGCTTGCGCTGCGATCAATGGTGTTTGTTCCGCAGGTTTGGCTATAACACAGTTACCACTGACTAATGCAGCTGCAATCTGACCAGAGAAAATCGCAAGCGGGAAGTTCCATGGGCTAATACACAATACGGTACCCAATGGTTTTACTTGTGCATTTACCGGTAAAGCTTCGATTTGAGTGGCGTAGTAACGCAAGAAATCTACAGCTTCACGTACTTCGGCAATCGCATTGGCATAGGTTTTACCACTTTCACGGCAAAGTAATACCATCAATTCTTGGATGCGCGATTCCATCAAGTCAGCGGCACGTTTTAAACATGCAGCGCGTTCAACTTTATCTGTTGCAGCCCAGCTTTGTTCAGCTTGAACCGCTGCTTCTAGTGCCAGTTGCACATCAGCACTAGTCGCTTCATTCACATAACCAACCGCTTCGCTGTTTTGAGCTGGGTTTGTAATTGCAAGTGCATTACTTTCGTCATGAACTGTTGATTCAAAACCAAGTAAAGGTGCACTTTTCCAAATCTGGCTACGTAATTTTTGTGCAGTCGCATCCAAGTCTGCCAATGGTTGATCGTTATTGAGATCAAAACCATTTGAGTTTGGACGTAATGGGTAAAGATTATGTGGAAGCGGGATCGCAGGGTGTTTTAAGCCAATCTGACCTTCATCTTTAGCAGCAGTTTGAATATCTTTGATTGGAGACTGAATCAAGTCTTCAACTTTTAGGGTCTTGTCTGCAATACGGTTTACGAATGAGGTATTTGCACCATTTTCAAGTAAACGACGGACTAAATAAGCCAATAAAGTTTCATGGTTACCCACTGGCGCATAAACGCGGCATGGCACACCAAGTTTATTGTCTGCTTTTGAACCTACAACTTGCTCATACAAAGGTTCGCCCATACCGTGTAGGCATTGGAACTCATATTGACCTGGATAATATTTGATTGGGTCTGCAAGTGTATAAATCGTTGCAAGTGATTGTGCATTGTGCGTTGCAAATTGCGGGTACACTTGATCTGGTGCAGCAAGGAGCTTCTTCGCACAAGCAATGTATGACAAATCAGTGTGAACTTTACGAGTAAACACAGGGTAGTCAGTCATGCCGTCAATTTGCGCTTTCTTGATTTCGCTATCCCAATATGCACCTTTCACCAAACGGATCATGAGGCGTTTGTTACTGCGTTTTGCAAGATCAACGATATAATCAACCACGTAGAAACAACGTTTTTGATACGCCTGAATAACGAAACCAATGCCTTTCCAATTCGCAAGTTTTGGTTCGAAACATAAACGCTCAAGCAATTCGAGTGAAATTTCTAAACGTTCAGATTCTTCAGCATCGATGTTTAAGCCGATGTCATATTGTTTTGCTAAGCATGCAAGTTCGAAAACTTTGTTGTAAAGCTCATGATGTACACGATCAATTTGCGCACGTTGGTAACGTGGGTGCAAAGCAGAGAGTTTAATCGAGATACCAGGACCTTCATAAACACCACGCCCGTTTGATGCTTTACCAATGGCGTGAATCGCTTGAGTGTAATCGTTATAATAACGCTCAGCATCATGGTCAGTTAGCGCAGCTTCACCCAACATATCGTATGAATAGCGGAAACCTTTGTGTTCAAATGGTTTTGCATGCTCAAGTGCTTCTTCGATGGTTTCACCCGTAACGAATTGCTCACCCATCATACGCATCGCGACATCAACCGCTTTACGAATAATGCCACGTCCACTGCGAGCGAGAAGACCTGTTAAAATACTTGATAAACTGGTTTGTTTAGGTGTTTCCATTAACTTGCCAGTAAGCATTAAACCCCAAGCAGCGGCATTTACGAACATCAGGTTACTTTGACCTAAATGCTCTTTCCAGTTGCCTTGGTTGATCTTGTCACGAATTAATAAATCACGTGTTGCCGTATCTGGAATACGAAGTAATGCTTCTGCCAAACACATCAATGCCACACCTTCTTGTGAAGAAAGTGAGAACTCTTGGAGTAAACCTTGAACAATACCTGCTTTTCCAGCCGAGCTTTTTCGTTCACGTAAATTATGTGCAAGACTGAATGCTAATTCATAAATTTTTTGATCAAGATCAGGAGAAATATCTGCTGCTTCTGCAAGTTGTTTAACCGCTTCAGGCTCAGCACGTCGCCAAGCTGTATTAATGCGTTGCTCAAACTCACTTTTTTCTTTAAATTCGGTGATATAACCGTCTGTGTGAGCTGTGTCCATTTGTGCGGGAGTATCCAATGTATTCATACTAAATTCCAATAACAATCTCTAGAACATATTGAGTAGAGAGGTTTAGATAATTTATGATTACAGAATAAAACCCGAGTAACTCACTATAATTTACCTATTTTTTAGAGGAAAATTCAGTTGAATGGCCCTATTTATACATTAGATCGTACCGATCTGAAAATTCTGGATATTCTTCAAACAGATGGAAGAATTTCCAACAGTAAATTGGCGGAATTAGTGAACCTTTCACCGACTGCTGTCATGGCCCGTGTGCAAAAGTTGACGAAAGATGAATTTATCTTGGGATATGAGGCAAAACTCAATCCGAATAAGTTAAATGCCAGTTTTCTTGTGTTTGTTGAGGTGCTCTTAGATAAAACCACCCCGAATGTACTCGAGGATTTCATTGATGCAGTGACACAATATCCGGAGATTGTTGAATGTCATATGGTGAGTGGTGGCTTTGACTTTTTGATCAAATTGCGTAGCGCAGGGATGGAGGAGTTTCGTCGTATTGCGGGGCAAATTTTATGGCAACTTCCTGGAGTGAAAGAAACGCGTAGTTATCCTGTGATGCAGGTTGTAAAAGACAGCTCTAAAATAAAAATTAAATCAAGAACCAAATTTTAATAAAAGATCAAATAAAACAAAGGGGCTCGAAAGCCCCCTTAAATTTTACTCAGAAATCTTATTTCATTTCTCTCGTATAGATTTCATCTGCTTGTTCAAAACGACCAGTCACAGTTGCGTTAGGTGCTTTACCAAGTAAGCTCACCACAACAATACTGATCAAGGCAAAAATGAAACCAGGAATAATTTCATAAATACCAGTACTAGCAAATAAATTTTTCCAAACAATCACTGTAACTGCACCGATAACCATACCCGCCAAAGCACCGTTTAGCGTCATACGTTTCCAGAACAATGACATGATAATCAATGGACCGAAAGCAGCACCGAAGCCAGCCCAAGCATAAGAAACTAAGCCAAGTACTTTACTATCAGGGTTTTGGGCTAAAGCAAGAGCTAACATTGCAACTGCAAGTACCATTGCTCGACCAATCCAAACTAACTCTTTTTGAGTTGCATTTTTCCGGATCAAGCCTTTGTATAAATCTTCAGTTAATGCGCTTGAACATACCAATAACTGACAACTTAAGGTACTCATGACTGCTGATAAAATTGCAGCAAGGATCACACCAACAACCCAAGGGTTGAATAAAATTTTAGTGAGTTCCATAAACACTGTTTCAGGGTTAGCCGTCACAACCGCTGCAAATTCAGGATGTTGATGGAAATACGCAATTCCGATAAAACCAGAACCAACTGCACCTGCCAAGCATAAAATCATCCATGTCATACCGATACGACGAGCAGCAGGGATTGATTTAACAGAATCAGCAGCCATAAAACGAACTAGAATGTGAGGTTGACCAAAATAACCCAAGCCCCAAGCAGCTGCTGAAAGAATACCAACGATACTTAAATTTGAAACAAAATCATAAGCATGTGGGCGCGCACTCTCAACAATTGCTGTAAATTCTTCGACACCTACACCTAAAGACATGTATGTGACGATAGGTAAAAGCAATAACGCAAAAATCATCAAACCAGCTTGGAACGTATCTGTCCAACTGATTGCCAAGAAGCCACCGATACAAACATATCCGATTGTTGCAAACGCACCAAGCCATAAAGCGGTTTGATAAGGTAAGTGGAACAAAGTTTCAAATAGACGTGCACCAGCTACCATGCCAGAAGCACAATAAATCGCGAAAAAGATGAGAATAATCAGTGCGGAAGTTACACGTAAGATCTTTTTCTGATCATCAAAACGACCAGTGAAATAATCTGGTAACGTAAGCGCATTATTCTGAACCTCAGTATGAACGCGTAAACGTCCAGCCACGAGATACCAGTTGAGCCATGCACCAATGATTAAGCCAATTGCAATCCATGATTCAGATAAGCCTGTCAAATAGATTGCCCCAGGTAAACCCATGAGTAGCCAGCCACTCATATCGGATGCACCCGCAGATAAAGCGGTAACGAAACTACCTAGGCTTCGTCCTCCAAGAATATAATCATCAAGGTTTTTGGTAGAAAAATAGGCGTATAAACCGATACCAAGCATGGCGATAATATACACCACGAACACAACAACAGTGGGATTCGAAAAATTCATAATGGATGCCTGTCCTTACATATCCATAACTGTGCAATCCCATCTGAATAGACAAAAATGATTCACTATTCTAACAAGACTGATAAGGCCACAGATTCAAGCACGAATGATTTTTAAAATA
The DNA here is from genome assembly GCF_001005525.1 of Acinetobacter sp. AG1. Classification (NCBI taxonomy): domain Bacteria; kingdom Pseudomonadati; phylum Pseudomonadota; class Gammaproteobacteria; order Moraxellales; family Moraxellaceae; genus Acinetobacter; species Acinetobacter sp. AG1. Next base: position 20,194 of record NZ_LBMZ01000087.1, read on the forward strand.
CTGTTTTGTTTTTGTATATTGTTTGTATATTTTATGTAATTTAAATTAAGTGTATGAATCTTAATTTTTAAATCTAAAAAAGCTCACTTTTTTTTTAATAAAAGAAAGATATTTGCGGCTTAAAAATAGGCTACATGTTTCAAATTATTGCGGTAGCAAAAAATTGATAGTAATAACAGGTATTTTTGAACAGAAAAGTAGAATGAAATGACAACACATGTTGTTACAAAAGCAACAATGCAGAGAAATTACATTATAAAAAGCTCGTAATGTTAAGCAATTCTGCTAATGAAAATTTATTTGAAATCTTCCATATTATTTCTTTGCACCATTAGGGTGCATTGTCTGAGAGAAATGGAAAGTGGACACGGTTCAAGCAGCAACCATAAGACTAGAGCATGATTTACTTGGCGCAAAAGAAGTGCCAATGGATTGTTATTACGGAATTCATACTTTACGCGCAATTGAAAATTTCAAAATTTCTTCGCAAAAAGTTGGACAAAATAGTCACTTTATTCGTGCGTTAGCACAAGTGAAGAAAGCATCTGCTCAAGCGAATCTAAGTTTTAATAAGTTAACAGAAACTCAAAGCTTGGCGATTCAGCGAGCTTGTGATGATTTAATTAATGAAACACAAAAATGGCAAGACTCATTTCCAATTGATATTTATCAAGGTGGGGCAGGAACGTCGATTAATATGAACACTAATGAAGTCATTGCCAATATCGCACTTGAATCATTAGGTCATCAAAAAGGTCAATATGACATCATTCACCCGAATGATCATATCAACAAATCACAATCAACGAATGATGTGTATCCTACTGCGATTCGTTTATCGACTTATTGTTCTCTAGATGCGTTATTCACACAAATGGATAAATTGATTACTTCATTTGAGAATAAAGCAATCGAGTTTCGCTATATTTTAAAAATGGGGCGAACTCAACTCCAAGATGCTGTGCCGATGACACTTGGGCAAGAATTTCACGCATTTGCAACTTTATTAAAAGAAGATGTCCGTCTGATTAAACGTACACGCGAGTTGTTGCTTGAAGTAAATTTAGGCGCAACCGCAATTGGTACTGGTGTAAACTCACCTAAAGGCTATGCTGTAAAAGTAGTTTCGTGTTTGAAACAAATTACAGGTTTAAATTTAGTTGGCGCTGAAGACTATGTTGAAGCAACCAGTGATTGCGGCGTCTTTATTATTTTATCAAGTGCCTTAAAACGTCTTGCATGTAAACTTTCGAAGATTAGCAATGATTTACGTTTGCTAAGTTCAGGTCCTCGTACTGGTTTGGGTGAAATCCAATTACCTGAATTACAAGCTGGCTCATCAATCATGCCTGCAAAAGTAAATCCTGTTATTCCAGAAGTGGTAAATCAGATTGCATTTAAGGTGATTGGTAACGATCTTACGATTACATTTGCAGCAGAAGCAGGACAGTTACAGTTAAATGTCATGGAGCCTGTGATTGCAATTTCACTCAATGAATCAATTGAGCTATTAACCCATGCGATTCAAAGTTTGGATGAAAAATGTGTGCGTGGAATCAAAGCACATGAACAAGCATGCCATGATGCAGTCATGCGTAGTGTAGGGATTATTACTTTACTTGATCCATTATTAGGTCATGCATTGTGCGATGAAATAGGTAAGCAATGTATTGCCGAAAATAAAACCATCCAAGAGGTTGTTTTAGAACGCGGATTACTCACTCAAGCACAACTTGATGAAATTTTCTCTTTTGAGAATTTGGTTTCAGAAGTAGATGGTATTCAGGTTGATTATGTTGCTTAATTAATTAAGCATAAATAAAAAGCCCAGTTCTTAACTGGGCTTTTTAATGTTTGAATTTATTTAAAATTACAAACCTGATTCATATTCACTATGTGAAAGGAGCTTTTCAACATCAGCCATATTGTCTGGTTTAATTTTATAAATCCAACCTTTACCATACGGTTCTTCATTAACAAAATCTGGATCATCTTCAAGCGCTGCATTCACTTCAACGACAGTACCAGAAACAGGTGCATGGATGTCAGATGCAGTTTTAACAGACTCAACAACACCTGCTTGTTCGGTTGCAGTCACATGACTCCCAACTTCTGGTGTTTCAACGTAAACTAAATCACCTAACTCCACCTGAGCATGGTCACTGATTCCAGTAACAACTAAATCACCTTCGATTCTTACCCATTCGTGTGTTCGTGCATATTTTAAATCTGCTGGATGATTCATGACAACTCCTTAAACAATCTGTCGTATCATTTTATTTGGCTTTATACAGGTTTTTTAGTTAAAACAAAAGTGTTTATAAATGAAGCACTTTGCAATATTACAAATAAGGGTCTTTACGCCAGTTACTCGGACTGCGTCCACTCCAGCGCTTAAATGCACGGCTAAAATTTGCTACATCAGAATACCCTAATTCATCAGCAATTTGTTCTAAACTATAATCTGTTCTAGATAGTAAAGATGTTGCATGACGATAGCGTACTTCATCTACTAAAGTAGAGAAGGATGTACCTTCAGCTGCTAGCTGACGTTTTAGAGTGCGATCTGACATATGCAGACGCTCAGCAACACTCTCGATGCTTAAATAATGCTGTTCTGAATTGGTTAAAATATCACGTACGCGCATTGCAAGGCGACGACGTTCGCCTAAAGCAGAAAGTTCAGTTTCACACTGATTAATTGCAATTTGGCTGGCAATTGGATCTGCATTCACCATTTTTAAACCGAGATATTTTTTATCAAAACTCGAAATTAAATGTGGCTGATTAAAACGTACTGTACTGGTTAATTTATCACGATATTTATCAAAGCCCGTAGGCTCAGGGAAATCTAAATCAACTTCACCCTTTAAGTCTTCAATTCCTGTTAAGGCTTTTGCCATGGTCATAATACCAATCGTTAAACCTAAGATAATTTCAGTACGTAATGGTTCAACTTCAATATCACATTGCAGTTGTAAGGTTGCTTTAGGTCCAAAAGTAGAAAAGTAAAGTTGTAAAAAAGGTAAGCGTAATTGAATAAAACGGCTTGCAAGTGCAATTGCATCGGTAATGTCATGCGCAGTCATAATGGCATAACCAATAAAACCATGAATAGAAATACGCATTTGCGTACCTAGGTGAAATCCTAATGTACTTTCACCTGTTAAACGCAAAGAATGTTTAACTAATTCATTCGCAATAGGTGTAGGAATTCGATAATTTGGGTCAGCTAATTGCTCACTGGTTAAATGAAAAGGAGCAAATAAGGTTTCATCGCTATATCCCCAGCGTGAAACAACATCTAATAGCAGTAAGCCATAGACGCCTGGTATACCTTGATCTTGACGAGTTGAAGTTGTTTTCATGTGCTTTCCGTGGCGCTCATCAATTTTGCCAATATCTTTTAAACATTTAAGTCTGAAACATCTTTACATGAAATAAAATAATCAATCATAAAAATTGTTGGACAAAAGAGTCACCCAATCTCCAAAATTAAGCTGCTTTTCTAAAGACCATTATTTTGGTTGTTGATATTAATAGCACATCGCCATGTTGGTTCAAAGCTTGCGTAACGTAACTGACGATACCGCGATCAGTTTTGGTTTTAGATGGCACGATTGCAGTAATTTCAATTTCTACATGAATCTTATCACCAACACGGGTAGGGCGAGGCCAACGAAGACTAGATTCTGAACCCAGTAAACCACCTGCAATGGGAAAACATTCGGTCCATAAACGCATTGTGATTGCTGAGGTATGCCAGCCACTGGCAGCTAAACCTTGAAAAATAGGATGTTTTTCAGCTGCTTGCTCATCTAGATGAAAAGGTTGAGGGTCATACTGGCTTGCAAATTGTTTCACTTCTTCAAGCGTGATTTCATAGTCACGACTAATGAAGCGATCTCCAATATTTAAGTCTTCTAAATACAACATTATTCTGTGTCCTGAGCCACTACTCGCTGCTCAACTAAAAAACCACCTGTTTGGCGTTTCCATAATTGTGCATACAAGCCATCATTTGCAATAAGCTGCTCATGTGTACCTTGTTCAGCAATTTTGCCTTGATCAAGTACAATGAGACGATCCATTTGAGCAATAGTAGATAAACGGTGTGCAATTGCAATGACCGTTTTGCCAACCATTAAGTCATTTAAACTGCTTTGAATTGCAGCTTCAACTTCTGAGTCAAGGGCACTTGTTGCTTCGTCTAAAATAAGAATAGGTGCATCTTTTAAAAAAACTCTAGAAATAGCAATGCGTTGGCGTTGGCCGCCAGAAAGTTTTACGCCACGCTCACCGACATAAGCATCAAATCCAACGCGTCCTTTCTGATCAGTCAATTGAGGAATAAATTCTTCAGCTTTGGCTTTTTTGACAGCAAGCTGAATCTCTGCTTCAGTCGCATTAGGGCGACCATATTTGATATTTTCAGCTACCGTACGATGTAATAGAGAGGTGTCTTGTGTGACCAGTGCAATATTTGCACGTAAACTGTCCTGTGTAACGTCATGGATGTTTTGTCCATCAATTAAGATACGACCCTGATTAATATCATAAAAATGCAAAAGTAACTGAATGAGAGTAGATTTACCCGCACCAGAACGACCAACGATACCTATTTTCTCGCCAGGTTTAATCGTAAGATTGAAATGATCAATTACATTTTTTTGATTATAAGCAAAACTAACATCTTCAAAACGAATTTCACCCTGTTGAACTTTTAGTTCAGTTGCATCTTTTTTATCTTGAATCTGGATGGGCTTACCTAGAGTTTTCATACCATCTTGAATGGTACCAACATTTTCGAAAAGCATCGTGATGTGCCACATGATGAATTCGGCTAGGCTATCGAGCTTTAAAACCATCGCCGTGGTTGCTGCGATTACACCAATAGCAGCTTGTCCTAGTGTCCATAACCAAACAGAACTACCAATCACGCCTATAAAGAGAAAAGCACTGAGTAAACGAATGCTGATTTGGTATTTCACACCTAAGCGCATCTGTTTATAAACAGTGACCATAAACTCTTGCATGGACTCTTTTGCATACTGACTTTCACGACCAGCGTGCGCAAACAGTTTCACAGTTTGAATATTGGTATAAGCATCAGTAACACGTCCAGTCATAACAGCGCGTGCATCTGCCTGTTGTTGTGAAACTTTACCAAGACGAGGAATGAAATAACTAGCAATGGCAATAAATAAGACAAGCCATAAAAGCAGTGGGACGATCAAAACAGGCGAAATAGAGCCTAATACAAAGCTAATCGTAATAAAGTAAATCAGTACATAAACCAACATGTCACCAAGGATCATCCAAAATTCACGAACTGCTAATGCGGTTTGCATAACTTTGGCAGACAAGCGGCCAGCGAAATCGGTATGGAAAAAATCTAAGGTTTGTTGCAACAATAAATTATGGAATAACCAGCGCATACGCATTGGAAAATTACTAAATAACACTTGGTGTTTGACAATAGATTGCAAACTTACGAAGAAAATATTTGCGAATAAAATACTTATGAGAATAGTTAAATTTTGATGATTGGTTTCTAAAAAAGTATTAGGCTGACTTTTAGTGAGCCAATCAACTAGTTTACCAATATAAGAAAAGAATAATGCCTCAAAGCACGCTGCAGCAGCTGTACAAGCAATAAGTAAAAAGAGGAATGGTCTGACCCCTTTCGTTGATTGCCAAACAAAAGCAAAAAAAGTAGTCGGTAATGGTTTGTTTAAATCTTTCGTTGGGTAAGGATCAACTAATTTTTCAAACCAACTCAGCATTACACTTATCCTCTGATGAAATTCTAATTCAGCTAGTTCAGTAGCATATCAGAAAATTAGCTTTAGAGATGAAAAGAGCGAATGTGGCTTGGTTCGAAAAAGGATAATTAAATTCCCAATTTAATTTCAAAAATAGTTTATCTCAAATATTATTTGTTATTAATTTTTTCTTAACAAATAATATGGTGAATGAAATTGCTAATGAATTATTTCAATAGATCATTAGCAATCCAAATGATTGATATTAACGAATGGTGTAAATGGTATCGAAGTTAACATCCACTGAACAAATAAGTAAATTACAAATTAGATTATTGTTTAGTAGATTTGAAATTTGATTACTTAGATTCATTTCAAATGCTGTTAATTCTCTCATGATTATTTGGCATGCACTATTAAATTCATGAATATTCCAATCTTTATTAAATAAAAATTTTATAGCGTTTAAATTGTTTAATTCATACATCAAAGTGTGATGAAGTGAGAATCCTTTATCATCAACTATATTTGAACTTTGGAAGAGAATTGGTTCGAGTTGATTCGCTTTGATGAGCATTAATGAATCAATTATTTTATTTTTAAGCTCATTATTTAAGCTATTAAAGAAACCAAAAGAGAATGTTGCAATGACCGCAGCATCCATCCAAAGTGTAGATTTATGACTCATTTTTTCTAAATGAAGTTCTATAAATTCACATTGATTTCCGATATTCTCAGTTTGGGAGAAAAATGAGTAATCTTTTTCATTTTTGAATTTTATTGCTGAATGAGGCATCTTCTAACTCATTATTACATTAATTAACAATATTGATACATAATGGTTTTTTTTAAATTAAAATTCAATAGGTTTTATT
>NZ_LBMZ01000065.1:0-10936 GCF_001005525.1 Acinetobacter sp. AG1
TAAGCCTGATATCAGGCTTAATAATTTTGTAAAAGAGTTAGTTATAATCATAAACTATTAGAGCAGTGAATTTGGGTATTACATTTTCATTGGTATAGCTATGGCTGATAAATTTAATGTTAACTTGATGGTTGTATTGCTTTAATTCTGTCCTGAGCCATTCATTGATATTGACTTCTAAGTCTAAAATTGAGCTGGATTCAAAGGCTTTAATTTTAGCCATTTTAATTACTCCTTTATTAGAATTTCTACAAATTTATTTATGGTAAATCTTAAAAAATTTATTTATTTATGTTTTTTGTTTTGATTTTGAAATTTATATATTTTATTGTAAGTTGTTGTAATATGTATTCTAAGTGGTGAAAAAAATATTATTTTTAATGGATAAAATTTTTTGTAATTTTTTTAATTATAATTACATAAGTTTTCACTCTTTAAAAAAAAGTAAAAAAAACAACAGAGAAAATTACATTAAATTTGTTCAGTATAAAGATTACTTAAATATAGTCAGAGGTGCTACATGTTAAAAACAATTGTAACTTTAGGAACCGGAATTGCTTTAGGTTGTTATTATAAGTCTCATAAAGTGAAAAATAAATTATCTGATGAGAAGAAAGATAAGGATTTAAATTTAAGTGAGAAGGATAAACCTAAAAAAATCCTAAGTAAGCTTTTAAAATAAATTTAAAAAAGAGAAGCTTATAATCAAGCTTCTTTTATATATGGCCGAGTTCTGCTAAATATAAAATTGAGTATATATAAGGATGTTAAATATGAATTCTAAAGATAGTCAATGTATTAATTCTAACTCTGATGCTAAATCTTATTGTTTTCTGAATCATAGGATGGATGTAGATGAATGGGAAGTAGATTTAACTAGACATCATAAGTCTTTATCTGAGCGTCGAAAATGCAGATTGATACATGCGAAAAAAAAGAAATGCTTATCGATAATAGATGAATAGATCAGCTTTACAGAATCATCTCAGTAATACAAATAATCAAACTAGAGGTAATGATAATGAAAATTTTATTAATAAAAGTCCTAGCATTATGTTGTGTTTTCATGTTTGTGGGCTGTGAAAAGAATCGAGATCGTGATGACCCCATGGCACAAGGTCATACAACTACGCCTCATTCTATGCAAAGTGAGCCTGTAAATCCGAATAATGATATGCATGATGATATGCAACATACTTCAGCTCCTATAATCATTGAAGAAAATAGTTCATCAGGTGTTCAGACAGGAAATATTACTAAGAACTCAGGTCAAGCTAGAGAGTCCTAACCTTAAGAAACGAATTGGAGAGCATGACTAAGGCATCAATATTCTGCTTTAGTCATTTTTAATGTTGATCCTTTTATTAGTAATGCATAATGCTATTTTGTGTGATTTGAAACACATAAATATTCATTAATGCAATTTAATTAAAATTTTTTGTGGTTTTTATGTATATGAAACATAATTTCTATTTCACAATTTAAAACAATATTAACAATAGTTTACTGTGAATACTGCATCATTCCTAAATACAATATAAAGGAATAATGTCATGTATCAATATTTAAAAATAGCAGAACAAATTTATGAAAAAGTTCAATCAAAGTATGGATTTACTGGTGAACATGTTGAAGATCTTAATAATTTAATGGTTGAGTTAAAGAAGGTTGCTAAAGATTCAAACTTTAAATTGCTATATAATTATATTAACTTTGAAGACTTATTAATGAACTCTAAGGATTTATCCATTAATTTAGATGTTAGTATTTTGCCTAAAAGTAAAAATAAAGGTGAATACATCTTATGGTTATCTGGTTTTGTAGAAAAGCTTATTATTTATAATAAAGACTTAGAGTTAAAACTAAAAAATAAGGTAGTTATGCCGAACTATCATTATGATGAGCGAGGAAATATTGTAAGTAAGTCTAAAACTACTCTTGAAGAAACTATTTTATAGATGTGATGCAAGTAAATTATTTTTAATACAAAAAGAAGCTTTCATATTTTGGCACGATAATTTTGAATAGGAGTTTTTAAGATGTCGAAACAATATATGTTAAAAGAAGTCGATGCAAGTAGTGAGGCGGGTGACAAGATTATTGTGGAGCAAATTTATGAGAAGATGCCCACAATCGATGTAAATATCAATGATTTTTCTTGGTCGCCTTTATTTAAAGTTGTGATTACGGATAAAGTGATCGAACTTAATGATGACCTAACTTTTACTCATCCACGTACCGGAAAAATTTTTCGTCTTATCAGCTAAAATATATTATTTTACAGTCACTTAAAAACTAATCGCCAAGTTCATAAGTGACTGTAATAAGCATAAGAAAGTATTAGTTAATATGCAATGTATTTGAAGATTCTGCCCAATCTTTTCCTTTGCATCGCGGGCATTCATTCTCAAGATGTTTTAAGTGCTGAGTCCTCCCACAATACATACAAGAATAAAAAAGCGTCGGGTTTAAATAATCTGTTTTTTTATAATGATGTGGAAATAGAGGCAAACCCCATTTTGTTTCTTCATTTGCGTAGAACAAAATACTTAAGCAGCCGTCAGTTTCAAGTAACGCGACTTTTACTTGTCCAAGATGCTCAACACTTTGCTGACGCATTTCAGCAAAAAACTCATCATGCGAATATTTTTCTTTTCTCATATCCTGAATAACCATTAAACCATTTTCGACAATACAAAGTGGTTTTCCTTCCAGAAGCGTTTCTACTTTTTTGCTTTTCATCATGGCCCAAGTTACAAGCCGATATAAAATAATAATGGTACACATCACCACAAAAGCTTGGGCGATGGGCGCATCATCTATAAACATCGGATCACCAGCCGCACTACCTAAGCTAAGAATAATGGCGACTTCAAATATCGAAAGTTGCCTGATGCCGCGTTTTCCTGAAAGTTTCAAGAAAATCAGGATGAGTAGAAACATGACACAGCAACGAATGATGATTTCTGCGACCAATTCCCAAGTCGTATCGTGAATGAAAACACCGATGAGATCCATTTTTATTTACTCTTTCTTATAGTTTGTAAGTGATTATATTCTATGCAATAAAAATGAGCTTATGTTTTAAATAAGCTCATTTTTGTATAGGAAGGGGAAAGTTAGACTTTATCCCACGCATCTTTGATGGCTTGCTTGGCCTGTTCCCATTTTAATCTTGATTCAGCTTTTAGCTCTTCCCAAGATTCTTTGAGATTACCTTCCACATCTTCGAAGTGAGTGTTGCGGTCGTGCTCAGAACGTGCGCGACTACCTAGCTCATATGCTTTGGAAAAATCCCGATCATAATCCAGATCTGGTGTATCCAGTGAAGCTTCTTGATAATAAGGGCGAGTTACATAACTTTCACGCCAATGATCATTTGGATCAATACTTACACGTGAAGCTTGATTATTTTGATCAGTAATATTCTGATTTTTCATTATCGTTCTCCAGTAAATTCAAACTTATATAAAATTTAGGAGAATATTAATTTATTCTCCTAAATATTTACGGATCTAAAATAATCAAATCTTATTTCTGTTGATTATTTTGGTTTGATCCTTGTTGGTTAGAATTTTTTTGATTCGAACCTTGTTGTTGACGGTTGTCATTTTGCTGCTGTTGCTGCTGACGGTTGTCATTGTTTTGGTTCTGCTGTTTTTGCTGGTTTTGTTGTTGCTGCTGTTGATTATTGCGTTCTTGATTGCTTTGGTTATTTGTATTACTCATGATCGTACACCTCATTTGGTTTTTGATAATATCTGAGTAAATCAGATGATTTAATTAAAACATATTTTTATTTTAATCATAGGGTGAGGCTGTTTCACTATATTTAAATGTAATGCAGTTTTTTTATGGAAATAATGATTTTTTAACAAGTTAAGTATTTGTGTTTGTTTTTGAAGAGAACAGTCTTAATATAAGTTTATACTAAAGTAACAAACTGCAACAAAGAATAAGTTCATTTGTTTTAGATATCTTTTTTATTGATAATCTTAACAATATCACGGCATATATCCTTGAGTAGATTTTTTAGCTTTTCTTCGGGTCTACCTTTATATATCTTTTTGAATATATAGGCTTTATTTTTATAATCTATACAATAAAAGAATGTTCCGACAGGTTTCTGCTTGCTTTCAGAACCTCCTTTCTTGAGCAATCCTGTACATGAAATATAAATATCTGATTTAAATATTTTCTTTCCCTTTTTAATCATCTCTTCTGTGACCTGAATGGATTCAGCACTATATTTCTTAATTACCTTGGGGGAAATTTTTAACACTTTTTCTTTAACTTTTAAGTCATAACAAACCAGACTTCCTATAAGAATATCTCCAGAAAATGGACTTAAGGAAAACTGATAAGATAAATAACCTGCAGAAGCACTTTCAAGAAAGAAAACAGAAATTTTTTTTTTAGCCAGTAATTTGCATGATTTTTTAAACATAGCTTTTCCTCACCAAACTTATTACTTAAATTATTAATTATTTTTTAATCTATTTTCTTATTAAATAATTCAAAATATTGAAATGTAAAAATATGATTTTTCTATTCTGTTGATATAAAACGCTTTTGATTTTTATTTGTTTCAATTTTAACCTATTTTAACAAAATGTTGGTAGGAATTAATGATGAGCAACGTAAGGTAAATTTATATTTTCGATTCGGAGAATGGAAATGTCTGTTGTCGTAAAAAAAAGATTACTTGATTTGTTGCAGGACGATCATAAAAATTATTATGAGTTAGTTTCTTTTTTCCTTGATGGGGATATATCTAACTTTGAAAAAGAGAAAAAAGCAGTTAATTTCTTAGCACAAGAATTTGATACAATGAAGCCGATTAAGACTTGTTTGCCCAATGAGATTGAGGAAATCCCTAATTGGTATAACAATGAAAATCGAAAAGTATGTCTCAGCTATCAAGACTATTTAAGCCTGCGCCAAGCAGGGAGCGAGCGAGAATATTTTAAAAATATTGGACAAGCATTTGAATTTTTATTAAAAGTTGCCCCTGTAAAAAAAGTAGACGGTTCTTGGCTGTATAGTCTTGTAAATTATTGGAATGATCCGGTTTTTCATGACCTCATTTTAATCTATCTAGAAGAGCTCGGTCTGGGGCAGGCGAAGTCCAACCATGTCTGTATCTATGATGACTTATTGCGTGTATTGGGTCTGGATGATTTTGAACTTTTCCTAGACGACGAGTATTACCATCACTCAGCAGTCCAACTGGCTTTAGCTTATGCACCACCAGAGTTTATTCCTGAAATTATTGGTTTTAATCTCGGCTATGAGCAGCTTCCTTTACATCTTTTAATTACTAACTATGAACTTAAAGAACTGGGAATCGAAGCCAAATATTTCAATTTGCATATTACTATTGATAATTTGGACAATGGTCATGCGCATAAGTCTTTAAAAGCTTTTGAAAATGTTTATAAAAAATATAAAGATAAAGAAGCTTTTATGGCGAAGGTAAAACGTGGCTATGCCTTAAATCAGCAGGGTATGTCCTCACTACAAATTATTAAAGACCTGAATCTTGAAAATTTTGTTCATAAAATCTTAAAACGCAAAGCCTTAATTGGGCAACTGGTTCATAACGAAAAACAATTTATTGGATGCAAATCCATTAATCAGTGGCTAGCCAATCCACAACAGATTGGGAGTTTTATCAATCAACTGGTCGAAAAGCGCTGGATTAGATTTAATTGTGATCCTGAAAAGAGCCCATTCTGGCGCATGATTAGCCATGAAGATGGGAAGATGTATGGTGTGTTTACACCCGCAGAAAGACAGATTATTCATGACTGGATTGCTGGCGATCAATACTCAACCGATGTCTTGCCTTATAAGAATAGCCTAAGTAAAGAACAACCTTTACATGATTATTTATTCAGTTACATCTCTGATGGCGAACTAGAACACTTACAAACCAGAGTTAGCCAGACAGACAATTTTGCACTTAAGCTTTGTAAATTGACGCCTTTTCTTGCCCCCGAATCTCATCACAAAAGCATAGGCCTATGGAGTACTCAGAAGTATGCCGAATTGTTATTTCCTTATTTAACTGCTTCACCGCGTTAAGGCAGGAAAACCACAACACCATTTAATCATTATATTTAGCCAACAATAAAACAGGGTAGCCCAATGAATGACGATCTTAAAGATAACAATACTAAAAGTGCTTTAGCTGGGAATACACCAGACAAAAGTAATCAGACTGAAAAGACCAGACAGCTTGATCAGGTAAGAAGTGATGCCACCGACGAAGCATTAACGACCAATCAAGGGGTGAAAATTGCAGATAACCAGAACAGCTTAAAAGCAGGAGTACGAGGCTCAACTTTACTCGAAGATTTTATTTTGCGTGAGAAAATTACGCACTTTGACCATGAGCGTATTCCAGAACGGATTGTGCATGCGCGTGGTGTCGGTGCACATGGTTATTTTCAGGCTTATGAAGACAATGAGCGGTTTACTAAAGCGGGTTTCCTGACTGATCCAAGCATACAAACACCTATTTTTGTGCGTTTTTCGACAGTTCAAGGGCCACGTGGTTCGGCGGATACAGTACGTGATATCCGTGGTTTTGCCATTAAGTTCTATACTCAAGAAGGCAATTTTGATCTGGTCGGCAATAATGCTCCCGTATTCTTCGTTCAGGATGGGATTAAATTTCCAGATTTCGTACATGCGGTAAAACCTGAACCACATAGAGAAATTCCGACTGGTGCGACTGCGCATGATACTTTCTGGGATTTTGTTTCACTGGTGCCTGAGTCCGCACATGCGGTGATGTGGGCGATGTCCGATCGTGCGATTCCACGTAATTTGCGCTCGATTCAAGGCTTTGGTGTGCATACTTTCCGTTTTGTAGATGCGCATGAAAAAGCTCGTTTTGTGAAATTTCACTGGACACCGAAACAGGGTTTAAGTGCGCTGGTTTGGGATGAGGCGCAGAAGCTGGCAGGTAAAGATCCTGATTTTCATCGTCGTGACCTGTATGAAGCCATTGAGCAGGGCTTGTATCCTGAGTGGGAACTGGGTGTGCAGATTGTTGAAGAAGAAGATGAAATGAGCTTTGATTTTGATCTGCTTGATCCGACCAAAATTATTCCTGAAGAATTGGTTCCAATTACGCCAATTGGCAAGTTTGTGTTGAATCGTAATGTTGATAATTTCTTTGCAGAGACTGAGCAAATTGCATTCTGCCCAGGGCATATCGTACCAGGGCTAGATTTTACTAATGATCCACTCTTACAGGCTCGTTTATTTTCCTATACCGATACTCAGTTAAGTCGTTTGGGTGGCCCCAATTTCCATCAGATTCCCATCAATAAGCCTGTATGTCCATTCCACAATAATCAGCGTGATGGCATTCATCAGCATCAAATCCATAAAGGTCAGGCTTCATATCAGCCGAATTCGATTGATAATAACTGGCCAATTGAGATTCCTGCTGCTGCGCAAAATGGTAGCTTTGAAAGTTATCAGGAGCGCATTGACGGACATAAAATTCGTCAGCGTAGTGAATCTTTCTCGGATCATTTTTCACAAGCGCGTTTGTATTATCAAAGCTTGGCACCGCATGAGCAAAAACATGTTGTCGATGCCTATACTTTTGAATTAAGTAAGGTACAGCGACCACATATCCGTGAGCGTGAAGTTCAGGAAGTGCTGGCCAATATTGATACCGATCTTGCGAAACAAGTTGGACAAAATCTTGGAATCGAGGTGTCAGACTTAAAAGAAAACTTTAAGCAGTCCAGCATTGAAAAATCTGAAAAACTTTCTATGCAGGCGTTTATTCCTGATGATATTCAGGGACGTAAAATTGCCGTACTGATTCATGACAAAGTTAATGCGGAGACATTACGTATCATCATTAACTGGTCGATTCAGGAAAATGCCATTGTGCATTTATTAACGCCAATGTTGGCACCAGTAAAAGGGTCACGCGATGAAGTGATTTCCTCGGATGGCATGCAGAAAGCGGAGCCTTCTATTATCTATGATGCGGTGGTGATTGCAGATGGCGATAATTTAGATGCTGTTTTGGCGGATGGTGTGACCAAGCATTATTTACTTGAAGCCTATAAGCATTTAAAACCAATTGTATTCTTGGGTGATAAAGCTGAATTACTGGATCAACTTGATTTAGTGCCAGATGAAGGTACGTTATTGCAAGATGATTTCCGTCATGTGGCCGAAAAGCTGAAACAATTACTCCGTCATCATCGTGTTTGGGTGAGGGAAGCCGTGGCAGAAGCCATACCTGCCTAATGCTAAAAAAGCTCCGTCATGGAGCTTTTTTTTAGATTTAAAAAAAATCAGGCAGCAGAGAGCTTGATTAAAACTACAGCAATTCTTTCAATATGTTGATAGGCTGATTGTTCAAGTTCTTCCCCAAACACATCAGGGTCAATTTCTTCATAACTGTAGTTAAAGTCTGGATAATCTTGTATCCAGCTATCGACTGCTTCTAAAAACTTATTGCCGTCCTGACTGATCGCTATGCCAGTATATAAAAATAACGAACCTTGAGGCGTCAGTCTTTTGATTCCTTCGGTGAGAATATTAAAGGATAAATCAGTGCCATCCCGCACATTACCACCGTGCCGATATTGACGTTCATGCAGATCCATCAGGTAAGGAGGATTTGCAAAGATCAAGTCAAAATGTCCCTCCAGATTGGAAAAAAGATTACTCTGTGTGGGGAAAATATTACTCAACCCTGTAAAATCTTTATTCACCTGACTATAAAACAGTGCTTTAGGATTAATATCCGCAGTAAAAATTTCAGTAGCCTCAGGAATAAACTTGGCAATCGTAATGGCGACAGGCGAGGCACCACAACAGAGTTCCACACTACGCTGTATATCATGTGTCTGGTTGAGTAAGTATTGTTTAAGATGATAATAAAAACGATAAGTATCTGGCCCAAAGAACACTGCATCGGTTTCAAGCGTTGGAAAAGCAGAATGGATAAATAACTTTTCGTCCAGAGATGCCACTCTAACTGTACTCAACCATTGCTGATCTTCAAGACGGATCAGGTCGGCATTTTTTAAGATCAGAAAAAGTTGTTGATCCAGAGCTTCAGGATAAAAGGGCAGATTCCAGCCAAAAATATCCTTTAAGCTCCTCGCTGTATTGAATAAGTGTTTCTTACGCTTCAAAATCCGTTCATGACTAAGCGGTGTAATGACGGTAAAATGATAATGCTGTTCTTCTAAAAAATGGAGTAAATAGTGCAAAGCCCTTTGCTGTATACATTCCATAGTAAAATGCTGATTCATTTTTTAGCCTCTTATTGTTATTAAAAAGCCTCCCATAGGAGGTTTTATACTGGCTTAGCCATTGATAATTTCACCGCCGTTCACATGTATGACCTGTCCTGTAATATAACTGGCATCATCGGAAGCCAAGAATAAGTATGCAGGTGCAACTTCACTCGGTTGGCCCATTCGTCCCATAGGCGTATCCTGACCAAATTTCTCTACTGTTTCTGCATCAAAACTACTTGGAATCAATGGAGTCCAGATCGGGCCAGGAGCAACACCATTCACACGGATGCCTTTTTTCTGCTGCATGAGATTAGTCGATAAACTGCGGGTAAATGTTGTAATAGCACCTTTGGTACTGGCATAGTCTATTAATTCATCGTGTCCGTGATAACTGGTAATACTGGTGGTATTAATAATACTGTCTCCTTCTTTTAAATGAGGCAGTACCGCTTTAGTTAAATAAAACATCGAGAAAATATTGGTTTTAAAGGTTCTCTCTAATTGTTCATTACTAATATTGATTAAATCTTTTTGCTGAAACTGAACGCCAGCATTGTTAACCAAGATATTTATTTTACCTAAAGCCTTTAAAGTCTCCTCAACACACTTTTCCGAGACTTTAGGATCAGTTATATCTTCTTTGAACAGTAAACATTGTCGACCTTCTTGCTCAACCAATTGTTTGGTTTTTTCAGCATCTTTTTGTTCTTCAAGATAAATAATTGTGATATCTGCACCTTCACGAGCAAATAATACGGCAATAGAACGGCCTATACCGCTATCACCACCACTAATCAGTGCAACTTTATTTTTGAGTTTATTGCTGCCCTGATGCGTCGACTTGATTATTTCAGGTTCTGGATGCATCACTTGTTGCTTTCCAGGTTGGTGTGGCTGTTCTTGGGCAGGCGCAGAAGTTGGATATTGATTCGGATTATTGCTCATCTCTAAAGTCCTTTGATTTGATTATTTTTTATCATCTTTTAAAAAGATGTTATTTTCGGTAAGGACTATGTTTTGATTAGTTGGAATTGTATTTACTCCGTAAAAGGTAGTAAGACAATATAAATTTTCTCAATTCCAAAATGAACGCTAGACGAGAGATAATATCTTAATATGATTGCTGGCTATAATATCTTCGACAAGTGTCCTGTTTTCAATATTTTGAGTCCAGTCTTCAATTGGTGTCTCATCTGCTAGGTTCAGTATTGCTCTAATTATTTTCTGGGCTGTTTCTAATTTTCTGCCATTGAACAAAGTTCGCTGATTTTTTTGAGTATTCAAATATTTTTGTTTAATTCTACAAATTTCAATATTTTTCATATTGTTAGTAATATATAGAATGCGCTGAAATGGTAATGTAATGTCTTTTTTCTCTACCTTATACAACCAGTCTGAATCATAGGTTAGCCATTCATTATTATTTATATCTAGATGAGCCAGCAAAATTTCAGGGCTAAGTAGAGAAATAAAGATTGGCTTTAGTTCTAAATTTGAACTTACTTCCGTTTTTTTATTCATTTCAAATTTCCTAAATTATTTATTTGATCGTATTTTACTGTCTTAAACTCACTTGTTTCTTTAAATGTGTATTTTGTATTTTTTTATGTCAATTTTAATCATTTCGATTAAGGTTGTAAAAGAAT
>NZ_LBMZ01000107.1:0-73218 GCF_001005525.1 Acinetobacter sp. AG1
TTTCATATTAATTGATAATATTTTCCCATTATCTTCCCATGTGATGAATGAAGCAGGAATAAAGTCATCAAAGGAAAAAATTAATTTATCTTTTTTATTATAATTAATAATTTCTAAGCGTGTATCCTTGAATGAACTACTCTCTGCAACACCTTGGTAAATATGAATACTAATAGTCTCTTCATCATTTTTAAAATTAAGATGGTCTACACTACCGATATACTCACCGCTACCATCTCTATAGAAAACAACGTCAGAATCTATCTCAGATAATTGATAAGTTTGATCATCAAATTTTAGGCTTCCTTTTTTCTTTATTTCTGGAAATCGATTTTTATTGAAAGCTAGCCAGTTAGATGGAATTTTGAATTCCAAATCACCTGAAATAGTTGCTGGTACAGCTCTTGCACTCTCTCCCCACTTCCTCTACGTAATCTCTAATCAGTTGATTAGAATTTTTTTTAAACTTACCTTTAATTTTCGACCAACTTCGTCAAATATATAACTAGTATTATCAGCACATTCCAAATAACTGATACAGAATAAAAAACTATATTTGTAATTACTTCCCCAAGCAAGCGTAGCAAAACTAGCTTTTTTCTTTTCCGATATAAGTCTTAGATCTCCGTAAAAAAGATCATTTAATTTATCAAACTCCCAAAAAGAAAGAGTTACATCAGGCTCATTTCCTTTGGCAATTAAGCTATAACCTCCCTCTTTTAAATCCATGTTAATTTTATCACTAAAATCTTCCGCTTAAATTATAAGCACATTTTTTTAAACTGACTCTCTTCTTTCTTTTCACTGCCACATCCAGTTAGAATCAAACTTATCAATATACTTATATTTATTAATTTTAAATTCATAAATCACCTAATTAGTTTATCTTAAATATATAAGAATTTAATAATTACATATAAATTTTTTTCTGTGAATAAAATTCGATTATTAGTTTCTAAAGATTTAGTGAGAATCTCTCAATCCTTCAGAACTGAGAGACTTAAATATAAATGAACTATTTAACTTTGGTATTTGGTAAAAATACCGTTGCAAATCCAAGTAACGGTAAAAGAGAACATAAACCAAATACCCATTCGATTCCATTCACATCAGCCAAATGACCAAGCCCTGCTGCTGCTATACCACTGACACCAAACATCAAGCCAAACATTAAACCGGAGATCATGCCAACACGTCCCGGAACAGCCTCCTGAGCATAAACCACCATTGCAGCAAAAGCAGACGACAACACTAAACCTGTGATCACTGACAAAACCGTTGTCCAAAACAAGTTGGCATACGGCATCATCAAAGCAAACGGAGCCATCCCAACAAAAGACACCCAAATCACCGCTTTACGTCCAATTCGATCACCAATCGGACCACCTGCAAAAGTACCCAAAGCAACCGCTGCCAAAAACACAAATAAATGTAATTGAGCCGTTTGAAGACTAATATGAAACTTATGAATCAAATAAAAAGTAAAATAGTTACTAATGCTCGCGATATAAGTAAATTTGGCGAACATCAATACACTAATAGTAGTTAGAGCAATGATTAATTGGCGACCATGCAACTTGGTTTGTGCTTGATTGACCTTTGCAGCAAATGAGTTTTTTGCATGGCTAATGGTCCATCGACTTACTCCTAACAAAACCCAAATCGCTAATAGTGAAAATACCACCAACCATGCAACCGCATGTTGTCCAAAAGGCACAATAATTAAAGCAGCCAATAATGGTCCAATTGCAGTGCCTGTATTTCCGCCGACCTGAAAGGTCGATTGAGCTGTACCAAAACGTCCACCCGATGCCATTCTCGCCACACGCGAAGCTTCAGGATGAAAGGTTGCAGAACCTACGCCGATAAGTGCAGATGCGAGCAACAATACGCTAAAACTTGGAGAAAATGCGAGTAGTAAAATACCGCATAATGTGACCATCATTCCTAATGGTAAAAGATATGGTTTTGGATGTTTATCAGTATACAGTCCAATCCAAGGCTGAAGCAGCGAACCCGTAATCTGATACACAAAGGAAATCAGCCCGACTTGCGCAAAACTGAGTGCAAAGTTTGCTTTAAGCATGGGATAAATGGCGGGTAAAACTGCTTGAATTAAATCATTAAGTAAATGTGCAAAAGCCACAGCACCAACGATTTTCATGATCATACCTTGAGGTTGCTCATTTGTAGCAGTATTTGCAATACCATCATTCAACTGTATTGAAGACGTCATATCCGAAAAACTCCAATATCTTTAGATAAGACGCTTATTGTAATTTGTCGTTTATAAGGTTATCTTCCAATAATTATCGTATAAATGACAAATTTTAGCTTAGATTATGCACGAATCTCTTATTCAGTCTGATCAATCTGAATTGGTCATTGGATTGTCCTCTGAACATACTTATCATGAGATCACATCCACACATACCCATACCAGAGCACAATTTTTATATGCTTCAACGGGAAACATCCAAGTTTTCACACCTAATAATGTCTGGCTAGTTCCGCCGATGTGCGCCTTATGGATTCCTGCAAATGTTGAACATAGTGTCATTTCACTGAGTCACGTCAAGCTAAATACTGCCCTCGTTGAAGTGAGTGCCGCAGCATTAATGGGCAAAGAATGTTTTATTATTCGCGTCAGTAATTTGTTGCATGAATTGTTGATTCGACTTAATCAAATCACACAAGTAAATGCGCCAAACCTTATTTCATCTCAGGATATTTCAGAAGCGTTACAAATTCTAATTTTTGAAGAAATTCATAGTGCCAATCTAATTCCCATTCAAATCCCTTGGCCCAAAGACAGACGTCTATTAAAAATCTGTCAAGCACTGTTACATTCACCTAAGCATTGCAAAGATTTGACTTATTGGGCAGATGAGATTGGGACAAGTTCAAGAACCTTAATGCGTATGTTTCAAAAAGAAACGGGACTGTCTTATCGCGCATGGATTCAGCAGATGCATATTGCTCATGCACTGAGTAAGATTTCCTATGGTGAGTCAATCTCACAGATTTCTGAAGCACTTGGCTATACCAATCCAAGTGCGTTTAGTGCAATGTTTAAACGACATTTAGGTAAAACACCACAGCAATTTCGAACCAATAAAATAGATAAATAACTTCTCCTTTTATAATTCTTTATGCTTCTCAATCAAATCCTCTAGATTTTGATAAACATGCAATATTCGATCTTTATGGGTTCGTGCATGATCCAAACGCTGTTCGGGGTCAACCAAAAGCAAGGTATGACCATCATCAATTAAACGATCAATCCCCTCTAAAAACATCCGTTTACCTACATCATGAATCAGTGAAATCTGGCTCAAATCAATCACGATTGTATTCTTATTCACAGGTTCACACTGCAAAGTCCGTAACAACATTTCAGCTTCAGTAAATTTCAATACTCCGCGCAGCACATACACACTTAATGACGCATTTTTTCCTGTCAGATAATGGCTTTGTACAATGGTTTGTGCAGAAGATGTGCCTTCCATCAAATGTAAGCCCATGTCACGTGATAACCGTTCTAAAATATCAATACCACGAACACTATTACCATGTTCATCTAACTTTGGTGAAAAAGCCGCAATACTGACCTGCCCCGGCAATACACCCAATATCCCACCTGCCACACCACTTTTGGCTGGGATACCAACCGTCGTGAGCCAATCACCAGCAGCATCATACATACCGCAACTCATCATCACACTAAGGACTTGGCGTACCACTGCACGATTCAATAATCGTTTACCTGTTTTAGGATCAACCCCACCATTGGCAAGAACACTTCCCATACGAACGAGATCTTTCACCGTGACCAAAATCGAACACTGACGAATATAGCCATTCACAATATCAACAGGATCGCTCTCCAAAATCCCGACAGTTCGCAACATATACCCTATCGAAAGATTACGATAGGCAGTTTTTACCTCGGACTGATAGACAGCATCATCAAAACGTAGTTCACGTCCAGCCAGTTCGCTCATAAACTCACGTAGAATTTCTGCGCCTTGTAGCCCTTCTTTGATTGGAATCAATGAATGTGTGGTGATTGCACCTGAGTTAATCATTGGGTTTTTAGGACGGCGATCGTTCCCAAGAGAAATCTCATTGAATGCTTCGCCAGAAGGTTCAACGCCCACTTTGTCTAATACCGCATCTATTCCAAGCTTTTGTAGCACATATGCATAAGTAAAAGGTTTAGACATGGATTGAATCGTAAACTCGATCTCATCATCGCCCACCGAATAGATTTCACCATCTACAGTAGATAATGCCAAAGCCAACCGATTGGGATTGGCATTGGCTAACTCAGGAATATAATCGGCTAGACGACCACTATTATCAGTATCACAGGCATCAATTACGTGTGCCAAATAATCAGGAAGAGGCGTTTTCATGGTTGTCTGCCTTTAGAGATTTAAAGTGTTCATATAAATTAAATTTCATGATACAGGGTACTGATAATATTCAAATTATAGCTTTTGTAATATTTTTAATGTTTCAAGCAATTGTTGAGGCTCACCATATATTTTTAATCTCTAACCAATAAACCTAACTCACGCGTTCTACAAACAATATCCCATTTAAATGATCGACCTCATGCTGCACAATGCGGGCAGGAAATCCTTCGTAAATTGTTTCAATCACTTCACCTTGTAAAGTGTAATAACGCAATTTAATTGCCTGAGCACGTTCAACCTGCCCACGCTCATCCGGCACACTCAAACAACCTTCTTCACCCAAACAGGTACTTTGAGAAAACTCTAATATTTCAGGATTGACCATCACCACGGCATCCATTTCAGGTGCATCGGGGTAACGTGGATTTGATCGCGAAGCAACGATGATCACACGTTTGGAAATATAAACTTGTGGCGCTGCAATTCCGACACCATTGCGCTCAAGCATGGTACGGTGCATTGCTGAAGCTAATTGCATTAACCATTCACTATTAAATTCACTTGCTGCGACAGGAGTAGCTTGAAGTTCTAAAACACCCTCACCTCGTTGTGCTACAGGTAAAATCACACTCATTAGATGACCTTATTATTTTTGACCAGATAGTGAATTACATACTATTTGATATTAGGTTGAGCTGCCATAATTTTCATTTAAGAATACTGTCTTAATATATGCGCGATAAAAATAACGTATGGCAAAACACAATGAATGCAACTCAACTTTTTCTAGGTGTCATCTTTGGCTCGATTGGCTTAGGCTATTTTATGTATGGCAAAAAGCAAAAAATGACCGTACCTTTAGTTTGTGGTTTAGTTCTGATGATTTATCCGCATTTTATCGAAAGTACGACTTTATTAAGTGTCATCGGTGTGGTTATCTCAATATTGCCCTATTTTCTTCGTTTCTAAAATAAAAAAACTCCCCTTACGGAGAGTTTTCAATCTATTCAGAATTATAGATTTTTCTTTAATTCTTCTTCTACAATCTCAATTTCAAGTTGGCTAAATTTACGAATTTCGCCTTCAGCATGTCTTTCTAACATACCACCAATCAAAGGCACTTTGACTTTTACATTCCACGTCAATGCAATTTCTACTTTTTCACTATTCCCAGTCACTTTACGTTCAGCTTTGGCTTCTAAAGGTAAGTTTGCACCTAGCTCTACCGTTGAGGTTAAATTTTTTAAATCAGTAATATCAGAACGTTTTAAACGAAATGCATTTTTTAATAATTTTTTAGCCACATCTGGGATATTTACATCAAGATTATATTCACGACGTAAGGTATAAATATCACCTTTTACAGCAGATTCAATAATTTCTAAGTTCTCACCCGGAATACGCTTACATACTGCTTCATGCAATGAAGTATCAGCAACCAGTCTTGAAAAATCTTCAATTGAAACACCGTGAATTGTTTCATTTACCGTAAATTGATGTGCCATTTTTAAATTTCCGTTTAGTTTTAATTAGGGTTTTATCATCGCGGCAAAGTATATCATTCTCATTTGAATCACAAAATGTGAACACGTAAATATTCGTGACTAATCGGATTAATAATTTTTATTGTAATGATGTCTTATACCTAATTTTACCGTTACTCGTTCCGTTCGGTTGATATAGAGATAGTGATTACCATATTCGATGACTGCATAAAACTGCTCAGCGCCATCATCAAATCCTGTAGCAGACCATGTCGTCCCTTGTGGGAACTCATCTAACCATTCAGCTTTATAAAAATCTGAAACTGAGTCAAATGCGAGATAGCTCTCTGGATCTGCCATAATTTTTGCTGCGATTTGATCAAATTTTTGTTGTTTGAATGCTTCTAAACTGAGTAACACGGATGTTCCTATGCCTATAAATATGAAGAAAAATTACAAAAATACAGAGATTCTCTTAGACCCATATTTTGCTGAGGGATTTCCTATATTTCTAGATTATTTTCAGCGTTATCATAGGTTTTAGATGATCGTCCCATTTGCTAGAGTGGGTTCAATGTGTTATCAACTGCTTATACTTTTATCTTTTACAACGATAAACTATAAGGAGTAAATATGTCTTATCAAAATATTTTAGTCGCTGTTGATGATTCTCCAATTTCTTATGCAGCAGTTGAACATACACTGTCTTTAGCAAAATTATCAGGGGCAAAAGTGACTGTACTCAGCGTGGTGGCTGTTGATCCATATGTCGGTGTTGATTTTTATCAAGTTGCACCAGCCATTACCGATCATTTTATGCAGGCTGAAGCGCATGCTAAAACCCAACTACAAGATATTTCTCAATCTTTCATTCGCGATGGAATTGAGGTTCAAACCAAAATTCAGCATGGTGCAGCGAGTGAGGGAATTATTTTTGTCGCTGATGAAGTCGGTGCGGATCTGATTATTATGGGTTCACATGGTCGTACAGGTGTAAAACGCTTATTACTGGGTAGTGTAGCGCGTGCTGTTTTAACTGAATCCCATATTCCTGTGCTGATTGTGAAACAATAACGATTTGCTTGAATTGAAAAAACCTTATGCATCAGTATAAGGTTTTTTATTGCCTAAAATTTATAGATATGACCGCCTTGCCCCCCATATTGATGATCTCCAACCCTATTCCATATATTTAAAAGATGTTTCACTCAAACTAAGGCATTGCATTCACTTTCCAATGAAAGCGAGAAGATGACCGTCAATAAAAACAGCATGTTTAAGAATAAGACACGGTTTTACAAGGATGATCAATATGAAACTCAATCCACTGGTGATTGCTCTGTGTGGAATGTGCATGAGTACATTTAACCACGCAGCAGCTCTGGATCAATCAGGACAATCCATTCTCCCTTTTCTGGAAAATGGCAATTATGTCGAGGTCAATGCCATAGCTGTTGATGCTGACATTTCAGGAAAAATTCGTAATCGTCCAGAACTGGTCAATGATAAGAACAATCTTAACTCAGGCAATATGGGCAATAGCTTCCAATATTATAGTGCCGCGCTCAAACTACAGCTGACGGATCGAATCAGTTTTGGTCTGCTCTATGATCAACCTTTTGGTGCTGATATTACGTATCCGATGCAATCGAATAATACCTTTTCAGATAATGAATTTACCCAGCAAGGTACATCTGTCAATGTCGATACCGAAAGCATCAGCATGATTCTAGGTGTCAATCCTTTTAGCAATTTTCAAGTCTATGGCGGAGCTGTCTATCAATCGGTCAAAGGTGATGTGACACTGCGTGGTAATTCCTACAGTGTCGCCTTTAATGGCTATGATGCCGAATTTAAAAAGAATCATGCGGTCGGTTGGTTGGCAGGTTTGAGTTATCAAATTCCTGATATTGCCTTAAAGGCAGCGCTAACCTATCGCTCCAAAATCGACCACGACATGCAAGTGACTGAGACCCAGTTCGGTCAACCATTGGAAGCGACGACACCAAATAAAACCAGAATTTCAACACCACAATCGGTGAATATTGATTTTCAAACAGGTGTGTATAAAGACACACTACTCTATACCAATCTACGTTGGGTCAACTGGAAAGATTTTCATATTCGCCCTACTCAATTTGGTGCAGTTACTGAATATCTCACTGGCGTAGTCAGTAATGGTTCATATACAGGTGGTTTTGATTTAGACAGCTATCAGAAAGATCAGTGGACGGTGAATGTCGGACTGGGACATCAGTTTACTGAAAAATGGAGTGCATCGACGGATGTCAGTTGGGACTCGGGTACAGGTGACCCTGCATCCACATTGAATCCAACCAAAGGGTCTTGGGGTGTTGGCTTAGGCGCACAGTTCAATCCTGCACCGAACTACTTTATTGCCGCTGGGGTTAAATACTTCTGGTTAGGTGATGCAGTCGCAGAAGACGGCACCTATTATATTCCTGTGCCAGGGATTAAACCGATTGCTGAACAAGCTGACTTTAAAAACAACAGCGCGATCGCTTATGGCCTAAAAATTGGCTATCGCTTTTAGTCACTCGCTCTCATCATACTAAGTAGGGACTTGATCTACTTCAGTTCTTGCCCCCTACTTGGCTATTTTCTGACATTCAATCAACGGATTAGTTTAGAATCTCGGCAACATTATTATGATAATGAGTGCAATCTCTGGGAAAAATCCAATGAAAAAAATCTCTCTTGTCTTTTCAATATTTATATCTAGCTTAGTTTTTCCTTTTACCACTTATGCCAATCCGACTGATCCCAAAGAAAATATGGATATTTTTATTGGCACCTTAACGATAAAGGATAACAAAGCCATTTTAACGCGATGCGATATTGCACAGAATGAATATGTGCTCAAAGATGCAGACTGGTCTATGCAAAAGGTGGTATCAGGTTTCCTCTCCAAAGCCACGAAACTAAAACAGCCGATTTATGCAGAAGTAATCGCAGCGTATAAAAGCGAAAAAGATATTAATATTCTATTGGTCGATTCGATTGACAATCTAACTGAAGCGAAAAGCTGCCATTTAAGCGATTTATTTTAAGGCTCAAAATACACGGCAAGCTTTTAGTTCGAATATTGGTAATCGCAATACCGTTATTCACTAAACGTTTGCCATGTCTCAAAAGCATGATTGCGATACAGCTTTAATTTGGAAAACTGAGGAATAATTGCTTCACTCTGCGTTGGCCTTAAAAACACAAAATCATCGACCTGAATATCACAATTCTTGGGTACATTAACCAATTCCTGATTACTGCTGCGCCCGTACAATACGTGGGTATGTGCTTGATCAGGATAGACATAATTAGCCAGCCAATAGCCACCATAAATAAACAGCGCCTTACATTTATGTGGCAATTTATCCAATAAAGACATTGAAGGAAGCTGAGTAAATGGCAATATTTTTAATACAGGTGCAGCGATCCAGAATGCAGGTTGTAATGCCCTTAAAAAATCACTGTCAAAATCACTAGGTTTTAATAGCATTGAACCAAAAGACAAATCGTTGCAGACACTTTCAGTCGTATGAAAGCTAAAGGTTGGACTGCCGCCACCATTAAAACAAAGCTCATCCCTCCAAAGCGTTGGGAACTGCTGTTTAATTAGCTTTTGGTAATCGGCATAGGTCTGCTGCGAGCTTTGATAAGCCAATTCAGGCTTTTTAATGATGGCTGGAATTTTAGTGATATGTGCATCATAGCCCATCAAACCAGAAAGCTTTAAATACTGCGGATACTGTTGAATCAACTTTAAGATTTCGACCATTTGTGCTGCTGATTGCACGCCACCACGGTGTAAACCCACATCAATTTCAATGTTCACCTTTAGACAGAGCGAATAGAGCTGCGCAATCTCCAAATATTGCTGTAAGCGTTGCTTGCTATCAATCAGCCACTGAATGTTGGCATTTGACCATTCTGTATGCTGATCAAAAAATTGATGGACTGCTTGAGCGGGAATCGGCTTACCCAACAAGATATCGGCTTCAGCAAAATTTTCTAAGATTGAAATAATATGTGGTTGATGGAATACCATAAAACGTTGGGTATTGATCTGCTCAGATAACAATTTGAGTAAGTCTAGGCTCGCTAATGACTTCACCACCAAACGTGCTTGTAAATGTTTGGCATGAGCAAGACGAATCTGAACATGCTGGATATTTTGTTTTAAAGCCGCTTCATCAATAATGAGTTGCGGAGTCGCAATCCCCTGTTTTTTCAGGTCGAGATTGAGTTGTTTAAAATAATGATCCAACATGGCGATACCTTTTTTATTTAATCGTGATCCTAAAAAACTATCTTATACGAGGGAGTGTCATCTACAACCTGAGCAAGCCAAAGTGACTAAAGCTTTGGCAAAGCCAAGCGTTTAAATACATCTTGGGAAGCTTGAAATACTTCTCAGGGCGAAAGCAAAGTAAATCTAACTGAAAGCTTCACCCTTAATTGGATGAGAACTCGATATGATTCCGTTAAGTACTTTCAACTCATAAAAATTTGATTTAACCTAAAAACAGCTTTTCCAGATAGGGGTTTAAAAACTTGGCTTCTGGGTCAAGCTGCTGACGCAAAGCCATAAAATCATCCCACTTGGGATATAAAGCCCGAAGCTGTGTCTTGTTCATTTGATGCATTTTACCCCAATGCGGACGCCCTTTATATTTTTGCAAGATTGGCTCAACCACATCAAAAATCAAACGCGGGTCTTGCTTATGATATTGATGAACCGAGATCGAAATGGAATCCTGCTGATAAAACGGACTAAGCCAGATATCATCACCCTTCACAAAGCGGAATTCGAGCGGAAAAAATGTGGCTACGTTATAACTTCTCAATGCGTGTAGCACCTCATCCAGACAGGCAATCCCTTGATCAACAGGAATCTGATACTCCATTTCATTGAACTTGGTATTGCGTGGTGTTGGAAATATCTTGCTCGACCAATCGATATAGGTCGTCGGTTTAACAAAAATGCCGAGTAGCTTCTGTAAATAAGGATTCAACGAAGGAAAGTTTTTGGTCAGCTCTGAGCATAAAGTCAGTAAAGTATCATCCGATGGGAAATTTTCCTTACGAGGCAAAACCGCTTCATCGGTCTCATCCAAGGTTTTCAGCATTAACTGCTTTTCATGGGAAAACACAAAGCATTCGATGTGTCGATGCTGATGCTTCCATTGCTGAATATGCTGCATCATGTCTTCTACAGGACAAAGCTCAATATGTTCTTTGAGTTTATAGCGCGGACGATTTTGCATAGTGATTTGGGTCAAGATGCCTAAGCTACCCAAAGAGACTCGCCCTGCGGCAAAGATTTCAGGATGCTCTGTGCGACTACATTTTAGGATTTCACCCGAAGCCGTCAATAGCTCAAAAGCTTCAACATAGGCTGAAATACAATGCAAATCTGCACCTGTGCCATGTGTGCCTGTAGAGACTGCACCCGCCAGACTTTGCTGATCAATATCTCCTTGATTCATTAAAGCCTGATTGAGGGATTGCTGCTGTAAATGTTGGTCTAGGTCATATAAGCGTGTGCCTGCATAAATACTACTCTGACATCGCTCAAGATCAGTCGATGCAATTCCCGCAATATGGTCCAAAGACAATAAGGTTGCATCAGTACACACCAACGGCGTAAAAGAATGCCCAGCACCGACTACCCGTATTTTTTTCTGCGCCTGAACAATAGCCTGTAGTTCTTGAATATTGGCAGGTTGCAAAATCTGTTGCGGCATAGATTTTTGAAAACCAGACCAGTTTGACCAAATACCTTGTGTTAAATCACTCATACTGCCTCTCCTTGGCTAACGGCAGTTTTTAAATTGCCATGATTACTGCGTTTTGCGAGTTCCTGCGCTGGAATATGCGGTGGTCGTGTCATTTCATCGTAATGACGTTTATCTTTTTCTAACAATAATTGTTCTGCTAAGCCATGGAACTTGCTCTGACAGGCTGCCAATGTCCATTGACCAAATAAGGTATGCCCACCTTCATACGCCTGCACTTGGTATTCTTCATAGGTGGTGACATAACCCATGTAATCATTGCAGTACGATGCTAACCAAACTCTTTCAATCGAAGCCTGTGCGGCAAGCATCTGTTTGACTGTATCAACCACCCGCTGCCCAGCAATAGTGGTAAATTCACCAGGACAACAGACCAACGCTAACGATCCTAATCGTACAATCTGTAAGGGAACCACACTTGGGACTAAAGGACTGTGTAGAATCGCCCCTGCTTTCACTTGTCGGTTCATTTCTGCAATCAGCGGATCAAGAATACTTGGCGGAAAACCAATCGGTTGACCTAGAATCTTTTTGGCGCCTGCTTCCAGTAAAATCCGTTTCGGCCCTTGAGATGCATACAGCTGCTGATAGTCTAAAAAATCAGCTGCTTTGGGACGTTTGATTTTTTGTTTTCGAAATTGATCCGCTAAAAATTGCATCCCCATAATTAAGGGTTTGGGTGCACCTAAACCATCGACAGGCGTGCCTGCAAAAAATGCGGTGCCATGACAAGGCTGGCTGGTCTTGGCATGCTTTTGACCCGCTGCAAACTCATCTGGAATCTCAATATTACTCAGGTCTACATAGCTCAAAACAGCATCGATCTTGCCTTCGACTTTTTGCAAATTTTTAGCAATATTCCCCTGTAAGCTAGTTAAAGCCAATTCACTCTGATAACGCCCATTTTGTTGCGCATATTGATACTCCTGCTCACCTTTAATTTGATTGCGAATCTTGAGCTGATCTTTACCATGGAAATGCGGTGATACATCCCCAGCGGTTGCTTGGGCAAAAATCGTGACTGGATTATCAACTCCTTGCTCAATTAAAGCCTGCTCAGAAAATGCAGCTGCATAACCCTTGTTATCGCCATCATAGGCTTTTAAGGAATTTCCCAAACAAGTCGCATGTACCCCAAATAATGAAATAAAGGACTGCAATTTTTGTTCACGATAAAAACCAAGCAATTGCATTTCACGATTCAAAGCCAAATGCGTTTCGGCATCAGTGCGTGGCAAAACCTCTGGATTACGATTATAGGCTTTGATCGAACGATTCCACGCCACAGCGGTATGTTCTGAAAAATGTTGTGTTCCCAAGAGAATCTCGGTGTCTTGTTCAGACGCAATCGCATTTTGAATACTGAGTACAATCGCATCGACAATTGCACTGAGATGCTCAGGCACAAAACCGGGTGTTGGCATATTATATAAAGCTTCATAACCGCAACCACCAGGCCCAGAGTGGGTATGGGTTGCCATTAACACCAGTTGATTTTCATCAAATGTCCTACCTATGATTTGCGTGAGTCGCGCTACCGTTTGGCTGCGCATGGCATGGGTAATACAACCTAAATCAAGACAACAAAGCAGCAGTCGATGATCGGATGAATCGACAATACTCACGCTACGTGCAAATAAAGCTGTGCGCTGCTCATAGGCCCGATGTGACCATTGCCCATAACCAAACATGGCATAGCCTTTCGGTGTAATTTTGATTTGCTGCTTGTCCCAACCCACTTGATACATTGGCGCGTCCCTTTCTCAATTCTTTTTCTAACTGTGTTAAAGCATGTTGAAAGTTAATCAAAATTATGCGATACCAAACAGGGTTAAAGACACTTTTTTTGGGGGGCAAAACGGACTTATGCCTATACGTAGCAGCGATAAAAATGATCAACAGCAATTTATTCCACCCACCATTCTGGCGAGCCTGATCCATTATGCAGAACAACAGCAGTGGGATTATGCTGCATGGTTTCAGAATTCAGGTTTAGACATTGCACAAATACAGCAAACCCAAGCTGTGGTTCGTTTTAGCCAACTCTGTGATGTGGTTGGTCAAGCCATGGCCACCTATCAACAACCTAACCTCGGCTTAAAGCTTGGCAGTAGCGAAGGTCTGATCTCTATGGGGATTTTGGGTTTTGCCATGCAATCCTGTAAAACAGTTGCAGATGCCTTAGACATTGCGCTACGTTATCATCGTATTTCTGGCAGTGTCTTGAATATCGACTTTTCTATCCACGCTGATCTTTGTGAATTGGAAGTCACCGAACCTTATCCCTGCAATGAACTCAAAGCCTTTTTCTATGATGAATTATTTAGCAGTATCATCACTTGTTTAAACGCGATGCTAGGCGATCATGATGATGTCATCAGTCTTGAACTCAGCTATTTCCCAAGCGACTATCAACAACAATATCACGATCTCTTTGGCTGCCCCATTCAGTTTAACTGTGATAAAAATATCATGCGTTTTAGTCACCGCCTGTTGCAACGCAGCTTAAAAAATTATAGTCCCGCTAATTACGCAACTGCTATCCAAATCTGTGAACAGGCCTTAAAAGAAATAGATCAGCTCAATCAAGTCGGCTATGTCCATTTACTTGATCATTTGATTGAACAATATTTACCTGAGCGTTTTGAGATGCAGCACGCTGCTGAACATTTACGGATCAGCGAACGCCATTTACGACGGCAATTATTAGCAGAGGGCTTGAGTTTTCAACAAATCCGGCAAAATGTACTGGAACGTAAAGCCAAGCAACTCCTCGAACAGAACCTATCTATAAGTGAGATTAGCCTGCAACTGGGCTTTAGCGAATTACGTGAATTCCGACGTGCCTTTAAACGCTGGACGGGACAAGCGCCTTCAGTTTACAAACAAGAGGCTCATCTTAATTAAATATACTTTTAAAATTCTGGATTAATTAATTGGTGCTATCTAGCATTGTATAAAGAACTTCTCTCTGGAATCACTGGTGCTACACGTCATCCACAACCTGCGTGAGATTAATCAAATGCTATTTCTGCGATTAATTTAAAGAGATGCCGAAAGAAGATGGGTTTTGTGGATGACAATGGTTTTGGTTACTTTTGCCGAAACAAAAGTAACTCCAGCTGAAGGCTTATCCCCAAATAGGATGAGATCTCCGTAAGATTCCACAAAGACGATCGAACTATAAAATAAAAAGCTCAGGATTTTACCCAAGCTTTTTATCTAAAACTAAATTTTAACTTGCTGCTTGATAAAACGGTACATCACCATTAATCGTGGCACGATGCATAATTCGATGCGCCTCACCATAATCAAATAAAGCCTTATGCTGCGTACAACGATTATCCCAAATCGCCACATCACCCGCTTGCCACTGCCAACGCAAATGGAACTGCTCATTAGTTGCATGCGCAAATAAGTACTGTAGCAATTCAGCACTTTCAGTCTCATCCAGCTCATTAATACGCGTGGTAAACCCTTCGCTCACAAACAAAATTGGCTGACCCGTTACAGGATGTGTTCTCACCACAGGGTGAACAACGGGTGGATTACGCTTAAATGTGTCTTCCAGCTTTTGACGCTCAACATCATTATGCGCAAAACGCTCAATCGGGAAAGACTGACGAATATCATGCGTGGCGGTTAAGCCTTTTAGCTTTTGCTGCAAACCTTGATCCAAGGCTGCAAATGCCGCTGCCCCACTCGACCAAAGTGTATCACCACCAACAGGTGGAATCTTGATGGCTTGTAAGACACAGCCCAATGGCGGTTTCTGGCTAAAAGTCACATCGGTATGCCAAAGTTCATTGTCACGTAAGTCTTGTTTCCAACTATCCAATACAATGATTTCAGGTACATTTGCTACGGATGGATAAATGGGATGAATATGCAAAGAACCAAAACTACGTGCCAACTCCGCTTGCGCCTGAGGTGCAAGTTGCTGATTGCGGAAGAAGATCACATGATGATCCAGCAAAGCCTGTTGAATTTGTTGCGTAGTATTTTCATCAGCCGTGTTTAAATCAACATCGTGAATAATTGCACCGATTGTTGGTTTAATAACTTCAATATTTAAGGTCATCTTCTACTGCTCACACTTATAACTGTTGGCCATACCAAGGAGATAATTGCTTCTGTAACCAACGCAAAAACAATTCAAAACTAACAGCGACAATCGCAATAACAATAATGCCCAGCACTACGGTATCCGTGATCAGGAACTGTGCTGCAGATTGCACCATAAAACCAATACCGCGATCTGCTGCGACCAATTCCGAAGCCACCAAAGTTGACCAACCCACGCCAAGACCAATACGAATACCCGTTAAAATATGCGGTAACGCGGTCGGCAGAATCACATGCCAAAACACTTGTGATTGGCTTGCCCCTAACGATAAGGCTGCACGTTCACGATTGAGCTGATGGCTCAGCACACCATGGGTACTGCTGATAATCACAGGGGCAAGGATCGAAAAGAAGATCAAAAGTACTTTGGTGGTTTCACCAATGCCGAACCAGATCACCAATAAAGGTAAATAAGCCAACGGTGGAATCGGGCGCAATAATTCAACCAAAGGATCCAGTACGGCACGTACCCATTTGTTCAATCCCATCCATAAACCCAAAGGTACACCAATCGCAATCGCAGCCACTAAAGCCAACAAAACACGAGAAATACTCGCGGCCAAATGCTGCCATAAAGTGGCTTTCATAAAACCTTGTTGGCTGACTTCTAGAAATTTTTGCCATACTGCTTGTGGGCTCGGTAAGAATAGGCTTGGGACAATTTTTAATGCCGTGATCAAATACCAGATCACCAATACGCTCAAGACACTGGAAAGGCTCAGCGCTAAACTACGATGGCGTGTAAAAAAAGCACCAATTGGACTAAAAAACGAACCCGACTGTGCTTGGTTTGTCGATTGTAGTTCCTCGACCTTACTCACCTCATAGGCTGTATTTTTTGCTTGACCCGTCATACAGCTACCTCATGCCCTGCTTGTTTCTGCACACGTAGGCGTTCAAACAGTTGCTCACGTAATTGAATAAATCTCGGATCGGATTTAATCGCACGAATCGATTCACCCTGCTTATAACGATCAGCGAAATCTAGTTTTAAAGTTTCGACAATTTTTCCAGGACGAGCAGTCATCAATACCAATTGATTGCTCAGTAGCAAAGCTTCTTCAATATCATGCGTGATCAAGAAGAAAGACTTATTTTGTTCAATCCACAAATCCAGCACCAACTGCTGCATTGTTTCACGGGTAAAGGCATCAAGCGCAGCAAAAGGTTCATCCAACAAAATAAACGCAGCATGACTCACCAATGCACGTGCAATCCCCACCCGTTGCTTCATACCACCCGACAATTCCCAAATATTGGCTTGAGCGACATGGCTTAAACCCACGATTTTTAAGATTACATCGACTTGCTGCTGAATCTCTTGCGCTTTTAAACCCTTAAGCTGTAAAGCAAAACCAATATTTTCAGAGACATTTAACCAAGGTAGTAAAGCATGATCCTGAAACACCACCGAACGGCGCGCATCAGGTGCAGTCACCACTTCATGGTCCAGTGTAATTTGACCTGAACTTGGCTTTTGAAAACCCGCCAGAATATTCAGCAATGTTGTTTTCCCACAACCCGACTCGCCCAAAATCACAGTCAACGTACCTTCTTCAATCTTGAGATTGATATCTTGCAAGACAGGTACGGTCTGCTTTGGAAAAGTTAAATGAAGATGCTCCGCAGCTAATACGCTCATTTCGATCTCCTATGGCTGTAAGAAATTGGTGGTCACATTATCTTGATAATCAGGCTTCACTTGATCGACCTTGCCTTGGCTCTTTAAGAAAGTTGCGGTGTCGAAAATATTTTTGGCAAACTCACCTGATAAAGTCGCTTGTTGCTGCTGACGATCCAAATAAATATTTCCTGAAAGCAACAATGGAATATCTTTTACATCAGAACCCGTCAGTTGCGCGATTTTCTGGATATGGTCAGCATTCTGCTCAAATGCTTTTGGATCTTTCTGGTACGCCTCAACTTGTTTCAAGCTGGTTTGTACAAAGGCCTTTAAAAACTCTGGATTTTTCTCAGCGAAATCTTTACGAACCACCCATAAATCATAAGTTGGTGCGCCCCACTCGCCGACTTGTTTTGAGTCTGTTAAGACATGGCCGCTGGCTTTGACTTTGCTTAACGCAGGTTCCCAAACATAAGTCGCATCAATATCACCACGCTCCCAAGCGGCAGTGATTTCAGGTGGACGTAAGTTAATAATCTTGACTTGATTATCTGCAATATTCCAATGCTTTAAAGCTGACAATAAGCTGTAATGTGTGGTTGAAACGAAGGGTACAGCAATGGTTTTGCCAATCAAATCTTGAGGGTTTTTGATGCCTGATTTGTTACTCACCACCAATGCCTCTGAACCACCTAATTTAGCCGTCACCAGAAAGACTTCAATTGGTAAATCACGACTTGCAGCTGCAGCCAGAGGACTAGAACCAATATTC
This sequence comes from Acinetobacter sp. AG1, assembly GCF_001005525.1. Classification (NCBI taxonomy): domain Bacteria; kingdom Pseudomonadati; phylum Pseudomonadota; class Gammaproteobacteria; order Moraxellales; family Moraxellaceae; genus Acinetobacter; species Acinetobacter sp. AG1. The sequence goes on from NZ_LBMZ01000107.1 coordinate 18,243, forward strand.
CCAATCACCACATCACCCGAAGCCAATGCATTGACCACATCTGAACCTGCATCAAATTTACGCCATTGAATTGCTTGATTACTATCACGTTCATAATCACCATTGGCTTGTGAAACCTTGGTTGGATCTACACCAGTCTGATAGGCAATCACCACCGCTTTTTTGTTTTTAGACTGAACAGGTGCAGCATCTTTTTGATTTTGATAGACAATAAAAGCAACAATCGCCACAAGGACGATCGCTGTAACAATTAACGGCTTGGTGTTATTAATGCCCATAATTAGATGATCTTTCAACAATATAGACTTATGGTATACGGCATGCTTTATGATTAAAAATAAGAAAAAATGCGTTATTTATGTTTTTTTAAGATATAAAAATCAAAATAATTGGACTTCTGTCATCTATTTTTCAAATCACTTCGATATAAAACACATGAATATATGCAATTTTTAGATTTATAAAATTAATTTTATATGTAATATATATAACAAATTTGTTAAGTATATTACATGAATATATCATTACTCATTTCATCACTCCCCACTCAAAGCACCACTGCCCGTATGCGAGTATGGCGGTCAATTAAAGCAAGTGGCGCAGCAACACTCAGAGACGGTGTTTACCTCTTACCTGCTGAGCATTCAGAAAAATTTACACCAATCGCGAATGACCTCATTTCAGAGCATGGTACAGCCTATATTTTTCAAACGACTTCGACAGAACAGCTCAATTTGGCTGAAATGTTTAGTCGCAAAGATGAATATGATTTGCTTTATCAGCAATTGATTGGGTTAAGAGAAAATCTAAATGAAATCAATAAAAAAGAATCCCTAAAACAGATTCGTAAATTACGCAAAAACCTTGATTCACTCATTGAAATTGACTTTTTTCCAACTGAAGCCAAAACACAGACCAGCAATGAAATAAATAGCCTTGAACAAATTATTCTACGTCTAGGTGAGATCAATGAACCACAGATGAGCCAAGGCAATATCCAGCCCCTACTACAAGAAAATTTTCAAAACAGAGTATGGGCGACTCGAAAACGACCTTGGATTGACCGCTTAGCCTCGGCTTGGCTGATTCAAAACTTTATTGACCCTCATGCAACGTTTCTATGGCTAGAAGCTCCAACAGACTGCCCATCATCGGCTTTAGGCTTTGACTTTGATGGTGCCACGTTTAGCCATATTGAGCATTTGGTTACCTTTGAAGTGCTGTTGCATAGCTTCTCACTGCATCAGCAACCTGCATTAAAGAAAATTGCAGAGATTGTGCATTTTCTTGATGTTGGTGGTGTTGAACCACCTGAAGCCATTGGAATTGAGAAAGTGATTCAGGGATTAAGAAGTAAAATCCAAGATGATCAGCAATTATTAGAATTATCCAATTACGTTTTTGATGGCTTATATGCCAATTTTTTTCGAGAATAGTCATGCAACAACAGATCAATCCACCAGACAACCCCATAGCAAGCATCTCTTTTTGGCAAGCCTTTTTATTCTGGCTGAAATTAGGCTTTATTAGTTTTGGTGGGCCAGCAGGTCAAATCGCCGTGATGCACCAAGAATTGGTTGAACAAAAGCGCTGGATTTCTGAAAAAAGATTCTTACATGCACTCAACTATTGCATGCTTTTACCTGGCCCTGAAGCACAACAACTCGCCATTTATATTGGTTGGTTGATGCATCGAACCGCAGGTGGCTTAGTTGCAGGCATTCTGTTTGTTCTTCCTTCTTTATTTATTCTAATTGCCCTGTCATGGATTTATGTTCAGTTTGGTGATGTGCCGATTATTGCTGGATTATTTTACGGCATCAAACCTGCGGTCACGGCGATTGTGTTTCATGCAACCTATCGTATTGGCAGTCGTTCACTCAAAAATAATTTCTTATATTTGATTGCCGCTGCCGCTTTTATCGCGATCTTCTTCTTCAATGTTCCGTTTCCATTGATTGTATTAAGTGCCGCAATACTGGGCTATTTACTCAGCAAGAAGCAACCGCATTTATTTGCAGCTCAAAGCGCTCATCAAAGTAAGCAAAAACATTATGGTGCTGCTCTGATTGACGATGATACACCTCCTCCTGCTCATGCTATTTTTCGTTGGACTCAACTGACTAAAATCCTCGTTATCGCAGCATTGTTATGGTGTATCCCAATTATCAGTTTAACCATGAGCTTAGGATGGCAACATGCTTATACCCAAATGGCATGGTTCTTTACCAAAGCTGCATTACTGACTTTTGGTGGGGCTTATGCTGTATTACCTTATGTTTATCAAGGTGCGGTGAATCACTATGCATGGCTCAGTCCAACTCAAATGATTGATGGGCTGGCATTGGGTGAAAGTACCCCAGGTCCACTGATTATGGTGGTTGCATTCGTTGGATTCTTAGGGGGCTTTAACCATGCCTTATTAGGTGCAGATCATCTGTTTTTGGCAGGTGCATTCGGTGCTGTCATTGTTACATGGTTTACTTTTTTATTTTCCTTTGTATTCATTCTCGCAGGTGCTCCGATTATTGAATCCACCCATAATGAACTTAAATTTACAGCACCACTCACTGCAATTACTGCTGCTGTTGTTGGGGTTATTCTCAATCTGGCACTGTTCTTTAGTTATCACGTGTTGTGGCCACAGGGTTTCGATCACGCTTTTAATTATGAAGCGGCAATCATCACAATTGCTGCAATGATTGCGCTGTTTAAATTCCAAATCAATGTGCTTTATGTGATTTTCGCTTCTGCACTTTGTGGTTTAGTTCTATACCTATTTGTATAAAAATTCGCACTAGAGTTGATTCACTGATCAACTCTAGTTATTCCAATCTATTCAATATGATGAATTTCCACTGACGCATGCACAATTTCCTCATGAATTGCCAATGCAACTTTGACTTGATCAGGATTTAGATCAGACATCGCTGTTTCCAGTCCAAGAATACAAGAAAATTTGCCTCTTCCGACTTTCCATAGATGTAAGTCTGTGATTTCTACCTGTGGAAGTTGGGCAATTACATTCTTTATTTCTTGTACCACTGGGTGCCCCATTTCAGCATCTAATAAGGTTTTACCTGTTTCTTGAATTAATCCCCAAGACCATTTGGCAACCAGTAATGCACCAATAATTCCAAGCAAGGCATCTAAAAAATTCCAGCTAAAATATTTCGCAGCAAATAAGGCAATAATTGCGAGCACGGAAGTCACTGCATCCGCAACCACATGTAGAAATGCGGCTTTTTGATTTAAATCATGATGATGGTGATCATGTGGGTGATAATGATCGTCGTGATGATGCTCATGTGAATGATGATGGTGATGGTGTTCATGCCCACCCTCATGTAGTAACCATGCACAGATCAGGTTGACGATCAGCCCAATGATTGCAATCGGAATAGCTTCATTGAAATGAATCGTGACAGGATGAAATAATCGTTCGATGGACTGAATCCCCATCAATAAAGCAACCACCATCAGCAAAATCGCACTGCTATAACCTGCGAGTATTTCTATTTTCCATGTCCCAAAACTAAAGCGTGGGTCATCGGCATAATGACGTGCCATTCGATAAGCAAAATAAGCCAGACCTAGAGCCAACATATGCGAGCTCATATGCCAACCATCAGCAAGCAATGCCATTGAATTAAACAGCCAGCCCCCTAAGATTTCAAACACCATCATGATGGCAGTCAAGATCGTGGCAATTAAAATTCTTTTTTGTGCTAAAGGATTTCCTTGATCAAACTGATGAGAATGACGGCGTTCTAGGTTAGTATGCTGCATTTGTTTTAGCTTTTAAATATACTCCCCCTCAGTATATATTTTTTTGGAAAAAAAGTATGTCTCATCTACACCATGACAAGAAAATTTTAAATCGTGTGAAACGGATTCAAGGACAAATCACGGCGGTAGAAAAGTCCTTATTAAATCCTGAAAGTTCATGTATAGAGGTATTACAGCAAGTTGCTGCGGTCAAAGGTGCAGTCAATGGTTTAATGAATCAACTGATGGAATTGCACTTGAAAGAGCATGTATTAAAAGACGTTGATCACGTCAATGATGAGGAAGTACAGAAATTTCTGGCTTTATTACAGCGCTATTTATAGATACCAAATTTCATGAGTGAGCTGCTCAATCTCAGATTTATCATGACTGACATATAGCATTGGAATACCTAATTCCTGTTTGACCCTTTGAAAAAAAGGAATGATCTCTGCTTTATGTGCTGCATCCAATGCAGAAAGTGGCTCATCTAATAACAACAATTGTGGCGAATACAGCAATGCTCGTCCCAATGCGACACGCTGTTTTTCCCCTCCTGAGAGCTTGATGGGCATTCGCTCAATCAGATGTTCTAACTTGAGTAACTCAATAATATAGTCCAGTTCAAACTGACGTTGCTGCGGTTGAATATGCTTAAATCCAAACAATAGATTTTGCCTAACGTTTTTATGCGGAAATAACTGCGCATCCTGAAAGACAAGACCAATACGACGTTGTTGTGTAGTCAGATTAATTTTCTGTGCCTGATTAAACCATGTTTGATTTTTGATTTTGATCCAACCTGCTTGCGGCGTAACTAAACCTGCAATGCTATGTAAAATCGTGGTTTTGCCTGAACCAGAAGCTCCAAATAAACCAATCACGGGCTGATCAGACTGAAAGCGTTGATCAAGATCAAATTGCCCTTGTTTGAGTTGGATATGACAATCAATCATCGTTAATGCCCACGCTTATTTTTTTGATAACGATTGAACCATTGCGCAAACCACAACGCAAAAAATGCCACAGACAAAGACAAAATAATCAATCGCCATACTGCGGCTTCTGTATCAGGCTGCTGCATTAGACTATACATCGCTAAAGGCAGTGTCCGTGTTTCACTGGCAATATTGCCGACAAAAGTAATGGTCGCACCAAACTCACCCAAACTTCGGCAAAAACATAAAATGCTCCCCACCAAAATACCACTACTGGCAAGAGGTAATGTCACCTGCATAAATGCCCCGAAGGAGGATGCACCTAACGTTTTTGCAGCCATTTCTAAGCGCTGGTCGACCAGTTCAATGGCGAGTCGAATTGATTGTACCAATAACGGAAAGCCCATCACCGCGGAAGCCAACACAGCCCCTTTCCAATTAAACGCAAATTCTAAACCCAATGGTGCAAGGTATTGCCCCAAAAGTCCTCGATTGCCAAACAGCTGCAACAGCAAATAGCCTGGTACGACTGGAGGTAAAACCAAAGGTAAAAACACCACCGTTTCAAACAGTGATTTTCCCCAAAACTCTTTTCGAGCCAAAACCCAAGCAATCAAAATAGCAGGAATCAAACTAAAGATAAGACAGGTTGCTGCCACTTTACATGACAGCTTGAGTACATCGAGTTCTTCAGGAGTCAGCATCATGATTCAGTTACTTGAGTACGCTAAAACCATATTTTTTAAATACTGTCTTTGCCTGACTACTTTGTAAAAATTTATAGAATTTCATCGACTCAGCATTCTTCTTGACGAGACCCATCGGATAAATAATCGGTGGATGCGTATTCTCAGGGAATATACCTGCGACCACAACATCTTTACTGATTGCAGCATCAGTCGCATACACAATACCCACCTGACATTCACCACGCGCTACAAAATTCAAAGCAGCTCGCACATCTTCTGTTTCCACCAAACGTGGCTCAAGTTTATCCCACCATCCTAATGATGTAAGCGCTTGCTTTGCATACTTACCCACGGGCACACTTTTGGTATCGCCAGTACAGAGTTTACCTTGAACAACTTTGGTAGGGTCAAAACTTTTATCTATTTTCAATTTAATCGGGTGGTCTTTCGGGGTAATCACCACTAGACGATTACCCAGTAAATTCACACGATCACTTGCTGATAACAATTGTTTATTCTGTAAATAATCCATCCATTGCACATCTGCCGAAATAAATACATCAGCTGGCGCACCTGCTTCAATCTGCTTAGCCAGCGTTGAAGAACCCGCATAAGAAGTCTTTACTTCAACTTTATTTTTTTGTTCGTAGATTGCATCTAATTCATTCACCGCATTGGTCAAACTTGCTGCGGCATAGACCGTTACAGACTCATTCGCAAAAACATTGCTACTAGAAAATACGCTACAACCAAAGATAGTACATAAAACACGGATCGCTTTCATATTGATCGACATGCCACTTTTCCCTCATAAATCGATATATTTTAAAAAACATATCGAAAGATAAAAATATGCTAAAAATAACAGAGATTAGTACTTTGCTATTCTTAATGGTGTTATGAATCAAAATAAAATCTCATAGCATGATGAAATTCCATTTCACCTAATGTGAGTTCTTCCCAGTTTGGTGCAGAAATTAAAAACAGCTCAATTTAGTGCAATCCAAATTATGAAACCTTTTCCCCTTTTGCAAAGATCGCATTTTAAAGATTCTAATTTTATTGAAATCAGAACGATAAAATATACTTCATACTTAACGATATATTCTCGAAAATATAGCGATAAGCAAAAGATTGCACTCCAAAAATACAAAAATATCGTGAAATATGTTTCAAGAACGGATCAGACGAAAAATACTTTGTATCTATTTCTAGAGTCTGGGCATAGATATTTTTCAACCAGCATCAAGCAATAGCTATGCCAAAAAAATTAGATGATTAATGCAGCCCACATAGAAACTGTTTGCTTTTCATTTATCATCACATGCAACATTGGCTAAATATTAATACTAAGTTCCTGACTCCAAGTCGATTCAGGTTGTTGATGAATATGCCAACAAACATTTTGAACCGATGTCATCAAAGACCTATTTTGGCTATCCCAATCAGGCAGCATACAGTACGCAATATGAATGCCTTTCGGATGAAACTCTCTCGCCAACGATTGTGATAATGCTCGAACACCTGCAAACATGCTTTGACTTAGAAGATCGATATGCGCTGCCATCGTCGGTTGCCCTCCAAGAAAAATCAATGTGCCACCTTGCTGACGAAGCATCTGCTTGATCATGATTTGTGAAACACTGACTGCACTCAATCCCGTATTTTGCCACTGCTGTTCAATCTGTTGAGTTAAGTCAGCTTCTTTTTGAGGATATGGAAGAAAGCTAGGTTGAAATATACATAGTTCAATCTGATGTGCTTGCCGTCGAATATGCTGCATCAAATCTTTTAAAGCCGCCTGATTGATTAAGTTCAAAGAGACAAACGTCAATTCAGAATTTTGAGATTCAATCTTTACCGATTTTTGATTGGCATCATGTAAGACCTGATAAACATGTATTGCTTTATGCTTATGCTGTTCGATACAAACTTGGCTCAAGGCTTGAATATCATCGCCGAAGAGAACAATACAAGACTGTTGCTTGAAATGTGATTGAAACAATCGTGTGAATATTTTCTTCATTTAGAACCGCTCCTGATATGGACGTAGGTCCAATTCATGTGTCCATAAATCACTACTTTGTTGATACAGCATCCAATAATTTTCAGCAATTGCTTCAATATTTAAACCACCCGTTCCACGCGTCAACCGAGCCAAACGTCCTAAACCAAACAAAGCTTTATTAACGCGATCACCATCGACCATGCCATCAACGACCACATGCGCCACATGAATATTTTGCGACTTATAGTATTGTGCGAGATTTAAAGCATATGATCTTAATGCAGACTTCCCCATAGTAAATGCTGCGAAAAATGGTTTTCCTCGCATTGAGGCACTTGCTCCAGTGAAGATCAAAGTGCCCTTTTGTTGCTGCTCAAAAATCTTTAAGCTACTTTGCGATACCCAATAGGCAGATAAAAAAGTAGAACGCCACATTTTCGTAAAAAACTGGAGCGACGTTTTTAGAAAAATTGAAGGAACATTACCGCCAACATTATGAATCACTGCAGCTATCTCTTCCCCTGAATGCGTAATCGAATCAAATAAAATCTGAATTTGTGCAGCATCTTCAGCATCCAAAGATTTTGCAATCGCTGTTCCACCATGTAATCGAATTTCAGCAGCGACATTTTCAACCTTCTGCAACGTACGTCCAACCACATAGACTTTTAAACCTGCATCAGCAAAACGTCGTGCGACGGCTGCACCAATGCCCTGCTGAGCACCTACACCAATCACCACTGCACATGGTATAGGATCAGTTAGTTTTAAGCTGTTACTTGGCACACTCATAATTGAACAATCCATTTCGCAATGTGAGGATAGCTCTTAATTTTTGCACCCCATACTTTACTCGTCCGCACGATTTCTAAAAGCTGTGAGCCAACTGCAATATCAGCTAGTGTTTGCACATCCCCAACGAGCCAACCTGTGTTGCTTAAAACCAATTCGATGCGTTCTAAATGTCGAATAAACTCAGCCTCAATATCTGCTTTTGCCATACGCCCTGTCCCTTGCATTTTTAGTTGCAAACTCAGCGCTGATTTTAGTAACGGTTTCATCAAAATGACTTCATGCTTTGGACGACCTTCAGCACTAATTGCCACGGCATGATTAAGCGCGTCGGCATCACTCACTCGGAAATGAATTTCATAAAAATATAGCAACTCATCAGCCCAATCTTCCCATAATTCAACATAGGCTTTTTGCAAAGGATCTACTGGATACAAACGAGGTAAATCAGGGTATCGCTCATCTAGGTAACGCGCAATTCGAGTACTGTCTTGAATGCGTTGACCATCAATATCCAGTACGGGTACTTTCCCAACCTTACTCAACATTGGAACTTTAGCGCCCAATACACCGTTATAATTGATGGTTTCAAATTCAATCCCTTTGAATCTCAGCATTCTTGCGACTTTTTGACAAAAAGGTGAAATTTCCCACTGATGTAAAGTAACCATTATTTTTGTTTCCTGTAAGTTAATGTCTTTATCACGATTAGATTAGTCACGCTGATCAATATACTCAATATAACCACGACCCTGTATAGTGACTCCTGATCTACTACCGTACCAGTGATACCCTCCCACATAGCCAGTCGCTAAACCAAAAAGCATTGGCGTATCGACAGTAGCATTGATATCGAAAAGTAAGGTTTTATCTTTATCTATGACTTGCCACTTAAATGTTTTAGGCAAACTCATTAAACTGCCATCTTGTCCCTGCGCAACTTCAACTTGTAAACTCAATACTTCAAAATGTACATCTGCATCTAAATGAATAGCTGTTCCATCTGCTTGTCTTAACATCGCAAACGCTGCAATTGAATGGTCTAAAATAGTCACATAGCCCAACAATAATTGTGTTGTTGCATCAATCGTCAAAACTTGATAAGTAAAGAAATCCGCAGGAATCTTCAACCATTTTGGAATAGTTCTATTGAATGGATATGCCAATGAAGGTGCTTTCCAATGTTCCCATGTGGCTAAACCTGATACTTTTTGCGTCTGATCTCGATAGCTAATTTCGCCCTCATAATTCATCAATAGGCTCATGTGCTGATAAATCGCACTGTGGGCAAACCACGAGTTTGCACCGGTGGCTGTGAGTTTTAAATCGACAGTAAAATCTTCTCTACGACTCACTAATCGAAAATGAGGATACTGCCCTGATATTTCCGCATTCTCACCAAATCTGATTAAATTATTTTGTGGATCAAATTGCATATCATGCTGAATCGAATAACTCGAAAAAGCATTTTCATTTGCCAAAGCAGTGCCATGAACCAAAACTGCTGTATTTAATGGTCCATCTTTAGGATCAACGAAAGCATCAGCGTCTACCACTTTTAACCCAAGCATGCCAAGAATTGAAGCAAAACTTAGAAAATAATGGGGTGCGGGTAAATCAGCAATCATGATGCCAAAATGAGTGCCTTTAAATGGAAAAGGATTATTAATGGCTTGATAAAAATCTGGGCCGGGATACGGAATATCTTGATTTGGACGAGCAACCCCCATGATACGACTTGCTGCCTGAGTCAATAAACCGATCGCATGATCTTTAATCCCATGTTTAACTTTACGACTATTCGGCAACATTCGTCCTGTTACCGTAACTGGAATTTCAGATTGAATTTGTTTAGAGATCATTTTTATTCTCAATTCATCAAAAATGTTTTATTTCTCTTTCAAAAATTGAATTGCGAAAGTGAAAAAAGAAGGTTTTTATACCTTCTTTTTGGTTGATTATTTTTGACGAACAATCATATTGGTTGCTGTGGCGTGAGCATACAGCTTTCCTTCTTCATCACGCAGATAGCCTTCGGAAATCACCAAATTACGTCCAACGTTAATCACTTTTCCTTCAGCAATAAGTTTTTTATTAAATGGCATTGGACGGCACATTTTGATGGCTAAATCTGTCGTACCATAGCCCTCACCTGCTGCTAGAACGGTATGCGTTGCACAACCTGTAACAGAGTCCAATACTGTCGCAGCAAAACCGCCATGTACGCCCCCTAAAGGATTGGTATGTCTTTCATCAGCAGTCGCAATAAATACAATCCGCCCATATTCAACTTCAGCAACACCTTCCATACCCATTGTTTTAGCAATTCCTGGTGGTGGTACTAAACCTTGTTGAAACGCTTGCATAATTTCTAAACCCGTCATTTGATTTGGAGTTTTCATCTATTTAATCTCTTTATGCTGTTGTGAAATAAAATGTTTAAGCAATTTACTTTGATCTACGCTGTGAAATGGATTGCACAAATTGCTGAATTTTTTCTGCAATTGGTTGCGGGTGACTCAAGATACCCCAATGCCCTGCACTCACTTCGGCATAGCGAATATCCTCAACCCACTCTTCCATACCTCGGCTCAATGACAAGGGCACAAACGGATCTTGATTCATCAATAACATTTGTACAGGAATGCTGGTGCGACGACGTGAAGGATTCAAAAGTGGTTTTACTAAATTCTGACGATATAGCCCCAAACCACTCTTTGCATTTCTCAGTTGTGTTGGGCTTGCTTCGACTGTGGTATTTTCTAAATAACCCACAAGCGTTGACCACAACTTATCTAAACCTAAATGCCACGTCAGTTCTGGCAATATTGGGATCTGAAACATTGCCATATAACCAGAGGCGGTTATGCGCTTAGCGACATTTAAATAGCCTTGAAAATTTCGTTGAGCCAATTGACGCTGAAACCACCACCCCACATGATCCGCACTCGGTGCTAATGCGGTATAAGAGGCAATTTGAGGCTTTAAACGATCCCCTAATACGGCTTCCCAAGCTTGCAAAGCACCCCAATCATGACCAACTAAATGAATGGCTTGATCTGGGCTCATTGCTTGAATAACTTGAGATAAGTCTTGTACTAGATAATTAAAAGCATAGCCTTGCGTGGTTTCAGGAATATCAGATAAACCCGTGCCTCTTACATCATAAGCAACCACATTGAAATCAACTGCTAAACGTTCTGCAACTAATTGCCAGACATCGGCAGCGTCAGGATAACCATGTACCAATACGATTGTTTCTCGATCCTCTTCTAAACGCCCCCAATGATAAGCAGCCAAACAAATATTGCCTGAATGCACATAACGCTTAGTTTTTTCAAAATGATTCATGACTGCACCTGTATCAAAGCCTCTGCTTTTTGCTGATGAGCAAGTACACCCGCAGATTGAGCTAAATAGTTTTGTGCAAGCTCTGTCGAAGCTTCGTAAAGCGGGTGATAATTGGGTTTAAAGAACCGTAAACTGGTGGTAAAAAACCATACAGGGCCAGGCATATAGCCATTTAAATCCGAACGATGCCAAGCCTTCCAAAATGCGGGTCGCCATAAGCTTTTTTGCTGCGTCGGAATCAATGGATCATCTTGCGCAAGTTGTACTGTACCCGCCGCCATCAGGTAAGTAAAAATAGGGGCTGTCACTGCCATCACCGCAATACGCAATAAATAACTCCCCGAAATATGCTGATAAACATCATAAGCTACCGTGCGATGTTCAACTTCTTCAGCGCTATGCCAAGTGAATAAGTCACTGACCACAGGATCACCCCCACGAGCTTCCCAATCCGAACGAGTCAAAACATATTGACCAATTGCAGAAGTAAAATGTTCGGCAGCAGCCACAAGCCCAACACGTGCATTCAACCAAGGTCTTTGCCATGATTTCGGTAAGTTAAACCCTAAAGGTTTGTCCGCTAATACATGATCAAATAGATTGACGACACGTTTATATTGCTGCTCTATATCAACACCATAGCGCACTAGATACGCATCAATTGAGCCTTTATGTGCTTGAGAATGAATAGCTTCTTGTCGAATAAAGATATTGGTATCTTCTCTTAATTTTTCATCTTCAATCAACGGCAAAGCTTTATTGAACATGCGACAGAAAAAATACTCACCACGAACCAAGGTAAAACTAAAATGATTAACACCATGACTGGCTAATGGATCTTGTGGAATCCAATGTAAGGGCGAGTCATTCCATTCAAATTTCACTTGTCGAGGAATCATCGCCCAACTTGCTTTTGATGCTTTTGATTGCATGGGTTATTCCTCAAAATTAAGCAGGTAAATGATTTTCGACTTGGGATAATCCAATTTTTACTTTGGTCTTTGCGACGATTTCAGACTCATCACTGTCATTTGGATGAAAATTAAAGCGGTAATAATCTAAAAATTTAGGGATAAAAACTTTATATTTCTCTCTACCATGTTGTGCAAATTTACGCCATGATTTTAGATTTAATAGTTGTTGATCACGTTTCAAAAGTACCACTTGATATACTGTCGACATAACAGTAATCATGGCTAAACTAAAAGTGAAAATCGCAACGCGTGGGATATAAGCACCCAATCCTTTGCCATATAAATATTCATACATATCATAGGCAACTGCTTTATGCTCAGTTTCCTCCACGCTGTGCCATAACCATAAATTCCGAATGGTTTCATCAGTCATGAGTTCATTAACATCTTTCATCATTTCTACCACAAGTACAGCGGTGTAATGTTCTAAGCCCACCGTAACCAATAAATTCCATTTTTTCGGAAAGGTTCGTTCAATCGCTTTCAGAATAATTCCTGTGGTTTTTTCTAATGATTCAGGATCTAAACCATACTGCTGCGCACTACGATGAAATGCATGATGTTCTTTGGAATGCATGGCTTCCTGACCAATAAATGCTCCAATATCACGATCTAACTGTTCATTATTTTTGATTCGATCTCGTAAGGCACGAACTGATCGCACAAAATAAGACTCTCCTTCTGGAAACAGTGTAGACAAGCCCGTGAAATAATGGGTAAACGCTGGCTCATTATTACACCAATACTTCGGCATATCCTGAAACTCATAATCCATACGACGTACTGGGAATGATGCAGGTGTTTTTTGCTTTGATTTTTCTTTCAACACTGACATAGACATAACTCACCTCAAGAATTCATCTTAAAATATTAAGTTCCAAAAAGGAACTTATACAAACAAAATAACTATGCTAAAATAGCTTGTCAATAAAGTAGATATGATGGTGGCTAAAGTTGTCCTAAAATGACAGCTTGCTTCCTCTAAAGACAAACCGATGGTGTAAGCAATGAAATGGCATGAACTCGGCGAAATGAACTGTCCAATTGCAAGGACATTATCCATTTTTGGTGATCGTTGGACCTTGTTAATTATTCGTAATGCTTTTATGGCAACACGACGTTTTGATGACTTCCAAAAACAGTTGGGTATCACGCGCCACTTGCTTACTGAGCGTATTAACCGCTTGGTTGAAAACAAGATTTTTGAAAAAGTGCTTTACCACGAAGCTCCCAAACGCTATGAATACAAACTGACAGAAAAAGGGTTAGCGCTTTATCCCATTATTGTTTCAATGAGTGTTTGGGGGAATTTATGGCAGAATGAAGATAAACAGTTCCCAGAACTTCGTTACTTACACAAAAGCTGTGGCAATGTCATTCAACCAACGCTGAGCTGTAATTGTTGCGGTCAAAAATTAGATGCACGTTTGATGTCACCTGTTTATTTCACTGAGAATATTTCATAGTCTATATTCAAGTTTTAGCTGTTTATTTAAATGCCCATACTGCTTAATTTAAAAGCTCTCAATCCAATACGATTAAAAAGAATTGCAGTATTCACAAGAACTTTACAGCAGAAAAATTATATTTAAATTTTTAAGCATGAAAGCTTATGCGCTACGGTTTAATTTTAGGCGATCAACTCTCTGAAGAAATCGCCACATTAAAACTACTTGATAAGCATGAAGATGTGATTTTAATGGCAGAACTGGTTGAAGAAACCACCTACGTAAAACATCATCCTCAGAAAATTGCACTTATTTTTAGTGCAATGCGGCATTTTGCCAAACATCTTAAACAACAAGGATGGACTGTTCGTTATCAAGTTTTTGACCGTTCAAAAATAACAAACAATTTTCTTCAATTTATTAAATCTCAATTAGATAAACAAGATGCAAAAGCTTTAGTCATAACCGAATGTGGAGAATACCGCTTACAACATCAAATCGAAAATAGTTGGGAAAAAGAACTCAACATTCCCATACAAATCCTTATAGACGATCGTTTTTTCTCTTCGACTCAAGCTTTTAAACAATGGAGTTCAACTGCCAAAGTCCTACGGATGGAGTTTTTCTACCGAAAGTTAAGACAACAAACAGGCTATTTGATGCAGGCGGATAAACCAATTGGAGGAAAATGGAATTTTGATAATGATAATCGTCAAAGGTGGAATGGAAACCCCTCCACCCCTCCTACTTTAGATTTTACTCATGACCAGATTGATTTGGATGTGATCGCTTTAGTTAAAGCAGAATTTCAAGATCATATTGGTCAAATTGATCATTTCAACTGGGCAACTACACGTCAACAGGCTCTTCATGCCCTTGACCATTTTATCCAACATCAATTAGTCCATTTTGGTCAATATCAAGATGCTATGGTCAACCAACAAGATTATATGTTCCATAGCCTCCTTTCTCCCTACCTAAACTGTGGATTGCTGTCACCCAAAGAAGTATGTGATGCTGCTGAATCAGCTTATTACAATAACCAAATTCCGTTGAACGCTGCGGAGGGTTTTATTCGACAAATACTAGGTTGGCGTGAATTTATTCGAGGCATTTATTGGCTGTGCATGCCGAATTATCGTGATCTCAATAAATTAAATGCTGAAAGAGACTTGCCCAGCTATTTTTGGACTGCTGAAACAAAAATGCAATGTATGCATGAATGTTTAAGAAACTCTTTGGAAAATGCTTATGCTCACCATATTCAACGCTTGATGGTGATTGGTAATTTCACATTACTGAATGGCATTTCACCCAAGCAAGTCAATGAATGGTATTTAAGTGTCTATGCTGATGCATTTGAATGGGTACAACTTCCGAATACTCATGGAATGGTTTTATTTGCAGATGCTGGTCTTGTTGCAAGTAAACCTTATGCAGCATCAGGTAATTACATTCATAAAATGTCTAATTACTGTCAACACTGCCATTACAATGTAAAAACCAAAACTGACCATGATAGTTGCCCATTCAACAGTTTATATTGGGACTTTCTACATCGAAATCGAGTCTTTTTTAGTTCAAATCAGCGAATGACAATGATGTATAAGCAGTGGGATAAATTAGAATTATCTGAACAAAATCGTATTTTAAAACGTGCCTCCCATCTTCAAAATCAGATCGAAGAACTCTAAAAATGCATAAAAAAATACATTTACCCGAGAAAGTTTGTCTAAATTGCCACCTTACATTTTCTTGGCGTAAAAAATGGGAACGATGTTGGAATGAAGTTCAATATTGCTCTAAAAAATGTAAGTCACAAGCTAAAACTAATAGTAAAAATCAGGCATCCAACTGAGATACCTGATTAAATGTTAAAAGCCTATGGTGTCCGATGAGAAGTTTTGATGAGCTTAGATAAGTCGTAACCTTGTTGTTTAGCTGTTTCAAGATATGAATTATAAGTAGCGTCATCAATTGTTGGTGTCTTAGAAAGAAGCCATAAATATTTCGTCGATGGCCCGCCTACCAATGCAACTTTATATTCAGGATCTACTCGTAAAACCCAATAATCGCCTTTCGTAAATGGCAGCCAGCGTAAACCTTTAGGTAAGAAACTAACTTTCAATTTACTATTCCCACTATTAGCAGGATAAGCCACACCTTGTGAACTATCCATTTGCCCTGTTTTAGTTCTACAGCTATTTAAGACCCCGATGGTTTTATCAGGATTAAGCGTATACACAGCAGTCGTATCACTTAGACAGTGTCGTTGAAAGTACATTGGTAAATGAGCGATCTCGTACCATTTTCCAACATATTGATTCACATCAATTTTATCGACAGCAGAGGGTTTTTCAGCATTTGCTTGCATTGGTATTACAGCAGCAGTCATTGCAGCAGACAATATTGTCATGCCCAATAAAGTTTTAGCTTTCATTTTATCCTCTTGATTTTATCAAAATTAACTAAACAATTTATAAAGATAAAACCGTGAATAAAATGTGAGATTCACTCTTTATTACATTTAAAAACAATTATTTAACAACATTAATATTCAGTAAAAATACAGATATTTAACTGTCTAATATGCATCGATTGCGCTGAGATAAAAATTCATATTATTTCATTTAAACAGTCTGAGACATTTCTTGGTAGGTTTTTGGTAGGTAGGAAAATTTTTTAAGCCTTGCATACTGAGCCTACAGTGATGAGATCACTGAATAACAAACAATGGAATATGGAAGAAGGAATCGCTCCATGGCTTTTAAAAATATTGCAGATCAAACTAACGGTTTTTACATCCCTTGTGTATCTCTCTTCGGACCAGGCTGTGCAAAAGAAATTGGCACAAAGGCACAAAATCTCGGTGCAAAAAAAGCGCTGATTGTAACTGACCAAGGCTTATTCAAATTTGGCGTTGCAGACACCATTGCACAATATTTAAAAGATGCAGGCGTTGAAAGCCACATCTTCCCTGGTGCGGAACCAAACCCAACTGACATCAATGTACATAACGGCGTACAAGCCTACAATGACAATGACTGTGACTTTATTGTCTCTCTAGGTGGTGGCTCATCACACGATTGCGCAAAAGGGATTGGACTCGTCACGGCTGGCGGTGGTCATATCCGTGACTACGAAGGTATTGATAAAAGTACAGTACCAATGACCCCACTTATTGCGATTAATACGACTGCGGGTACTGCATCAGAAATGACTCGTTTCTGTATTATTACCAATACCGATACCCACGTAAAAATGGCAATTGTTGACTGGCGCTGCACTCCATTGATTGCAATCGATGACCCTAAACTCATGGTTGCAAAGCCAGCAGGTTTAACCGCTGCAACGGGAATGGATGCACTTACACATGCTGTTGAAGCTTATGTATCGACTGCAGCAAACCCAATCACCGATGCCTGTGCAGAAAAAGCCATTACCATGATTAGCCAATGGTTACGCCCTGCGGTCGCAAATGGTGAAAATATTGAAGCACGTGATGCAATGAGCTATGCACAATACCTCGCAGGTATGGCATTCAACAATGCATCTCTAGGTTATGTCCATGCCATGGCTCATCAATTAGGCGGATTCTATAATCTCCCACATGGTGTATGTAATGCGGTATTGCTCCCTCATGTATGTGAGTTCAATCTAATTTCTTGCCAAGATCGTTATGCAAAAATTGCTGAACTTATGGGTGTAAATACTGAAGGGCTTACAGAAACTGAAGCTGCTTACGCCGCAATTGATGCAATTCGTGAACTGTCATCTTCTATCGATATTCCATCAGGTTTAACTGAACTTGGCGTAAAAACAGAAGATCTTGCAATCATGGCTGAAAATGCTCAAAAAGATGCTTGTATGCTGACTAACCCTCGTAAAGCAACTCATGCCCAAGTTGTAGAAATTTTTAAAGCAGCATTGTAATCCTCGCTTTTCCCGAGAAGTAAGCTGAATCTCTCCGACCGTTAGCTTACTTAATTTTAGGAATACCCCTCAAAAGGTATTCCCTTTTTTTATTTTATTCAGCTTCTCAATATCCATAATCGAATCAAATTTCAGCGATCTTGTGAATCATTTTTTCTAAATGAACCGCGTCTTTGCTAAGGTCAAACGCTACTATATTGTTTAAAAGTTATGAACTAAATTAAGTCAACTATATTGTTTTTCGATTTGATTAGATGACATGTCTTTAAACGAAATTTTCTAATGCGAGCTAAATGACATCCCAAAAGATATCATCCATTGTTATTGAATAATAAAATAAAATTTTATTTGAGATGCGCTGTGGTTATGACATATCTCTGAATTTGCTCAGCGATTGATGAGCAGGATGATCTAAAGGTAACAATTCAATTAATCTTTCAACGGCATCAATTGCTTCAGGAAAATGAGCTACATGTTTCAGTAATACATCGATTTCTTTGGTTTTAAAAATCATATCACTGAGACGTGATTCAAGACAATCTCGCCATGCGCATAGGAAAGGACTTTCTGTTTTTGACAAGAAGATACCCTTATACAATTGTAATGCTGAGGCGATATAGCCCGAATCAAGTGCTTGTTCCACATACAAAAAATCAGCTTCTACATTTGCCAGTAAGCGATAAGGTCTTGAGCCTAACATTCCACCCAAAATATCACGCAACTGTGACATCTCAGCCTTTAACGTTCCAACACTGACTTTACGCTCACCATAAAGCGCTTGATGTAAATTTTCTAAATTTAAACCATTCGGACAGAGCGCTAAAATTGCCAAAATTTCAATTTGACGCGGCGTTAAAACCAAAGATTTATTATTAAACATCACTTGCGGTGAAGCAAAAGCACGGATATATAAACGCTGACGTTGCTGTTCAATCAGAGCAGTTTGAATAATAGATGCACAACGTTCAGCAGCCAATACACCGAGCGTATTGTGATTTTTCCAAGTTGTAGATAAATCCACGACACCTAACACTTGTTTGGAGTAGGGATCAATCACTGGCGCTGCATAACAAACCCAGTCATGTACTGACTCCATATAATGCTCATTTGAAAACACGCAACTAGATTGTTGGGTCTTTAAAGACAGCGCTAAGGCATTCGTGCCGACCTCTTCTTCTGCCCACTGACCGCCTGCAATAAAATGTACCTTTTCAGCCGCGCTTTGCATTTGCGTGCTCGATGCAGTCCAAATAATCGTACTCCCAACATCTCCAACGGCGATGACCATAGATGATTGGGCGGCAATATGACTGAGATCATTTGAGCACGCTTCTAATGCTAAATCTAAAGTCGTTTTTGCTTTCTTATGTTGTGCCAATAAAGGTGCAGCCAAGCGCTCTTTTGGAATAGCAGAAGATGCTGAGCGTTGCCAAGAACTGGCAATACTTTGTCCTAACATTTCAGCACTTTGTGGCGACAAACTATTGTGTCGTTTAAGTTGATCAATTGATGTTCGTTGTTGTAATAGGTCTCGTTTTGTAAACATTTGTGTATCCCTTACTAATGACCACGGTTTCCAACCTTTCTCCAACCTTCCCAGCTATATCCTAATCAAATAGCGTACAAAAGTACCTTATACCAAAGCTGTAGATGCTTAACAGATCAATTATAAGCAAAGGAATATATATATGCGTTATGTCGATCCTAATCAACCTGATTCAAAGGTTCAATTCAAAGCTCAATACGAGAACTTTATTGGCGGTCAATGGGTAGCACCTATTAAAGGAGAATACTTCGATAATGTCTCACCTGTCGATGGCAAAGTATTTACAAAAATACCGCGTTCGTCAGTTGAAGATATCGAACTCGCATTAGATGCAGCACACAAAGCCAAAGCTGAGTGGAATAAAAGCTCTCCGACAGTACGTTCAAATATTTTACTTAAAATCGCCGATAGACTAGAACAAAATCTAGAATATCTTGCCGTTGCAGAAACTTGGGATAATGGTAAGCCTGTTCGAGAAACACTTGCTGCCGATATTCCATTAGCAATTGACCACTTCCGCTATTTTGCTGGTTGTATCCGTGCACAAGAAGGTGGTATTTCAGAAATCGATGAAGATACGATTGCTTACCATTTCCATGAACCATTAGGTGTCGTTGGACAAATTATTCCATGGAACTTTCCAATTCTCATGGCTGCATGGAAACTTGCTCCTGCACTAGCAGCAGGTAACTGTGTCGTATTAAAACCAGCAGAACAAACACCTGTAGGCATTCTACTCGTTTTAGAGTTGATCCAAGATATTCTACCTGCTGGTGTATTAAACGTTGTGAATGGCTATGGTGCTGAAGTAGGTCGTCCACTTGCCACTAGTCCTCGTATTGCCAAAATTGCATTTACAGGTTCAACCCAAGTTGGACAGTTGATCATGCAATATGCAACTGAGAATATTATTCCAGTCACTTTAGAACTCGGTGGAAAATCTCCAAATATCTTCTTTGAAGATGTTATGGATCAAGAAGATGATTTTCTTGATAAAGCACTTGAAGGCTTTGCAATGTTCGCACTCAATCAAGGCGAAGTTTGTACTTGTCCCTCTCGCGCATTAGTTCAAGAAAGTATTGCGGATAAGTTCTTAGAAAAAGCCATTGAGCGTGTGAAACGTATTAAAGTAGGTCACCCACTTGATACTGAAACAATGGTTGGTGCTCAAGCTTCACTAGAACAACAGGAAAAAATCTTACGTTGTATTAATACGGGTCGAGAAGAAGGTGCTGAACTTCTTACAGGTGGTGGTGCTAGACAAGAAGTGGGTGAAGGTTTCTATATCGAACCAACTGTCTTCAAAGGACACAATGCCATGCAGATCTTCCAAGAAGAAATTTTTGGACCAGTTCTATCTGTAACAACGTTCAAAGATTTTGATGAAGCCATCAAAATCGCAAATGACACCATCTATGGTCTAGGTGCTGGCGTTTGGGCTCGTTCTGCACATACTTCATACCGCGCTGGTCGAGCAGTTGAAGCAGGCCGTGTTTGGACAAACTGTTACCACATCTATCCTGCTCATGCTGCTTTTGGTGGTTATAAAAAATCAGGCGTTGGTCGTGAAAACCACAGAATGATGTTAGATCACTATCAACAAACCAAGAATTTATTGGTGAGTTATTCAACTAAACCTGCTGGTTTCTTCTAAAACACGAAGAGCAATATTGACCTATAAGTAAATATCCAAAATCAAATGAAAAGAGCAAGTGCTACGGTACTTGCTCTTTTTTTTTACCATCTCTATTTGAAGTTTTTTTTAAATTATATAAACAGCCAAATGATCATTTCCTAAAATAAAAAAGACGAATCTTAACTCAAAAATTCTGAGTATAGATTCGTCTTTTATGAAAGATTAAGTTATACAGTTAAGCTTTGTTTTTATAAAAGATATTGTAGCTTGCATAGCATGCGATGATAAATAGAACACAGCAGACAAAACCAACTTGCATTGACGGATCTGCCACCATACTAATACAGGTAATGACACAGAATGCCCCACCTAAAATTGGTGTCAACGGAAACAATGGCGCAGCAAATTTAAGATCTTTTACCGTTTTTCCAGATTTGATCCATTGTCTACGGAAATTAAATTGGCTCACACAAATTGAGATCCAAACCACAACCATGGTAAAAGCAGCAACACCTAATAAATTTTTGAAAATGGTTTCAGGCGCAAATTGTTCAGATAATAAACCAGGAATTGCACCGAACATGGTGACAATAATGGCAATAATTGGCGTACCTGAACGTGTCAATTTAGCAAAAACTTTAGGGAGTTGATTCTGCGTTGACAATGACCACATCATTCGAGAAGCAGCAAATAAGCCAGAGTTGGCAGCCGATAATAGTGCAGTGATAATCACGAAACGAATAATATCTTCCGCATATGGAATACCGATGTAATTAAATACAGTTACAAACGGACTATTACTTACGCCACTCGCGTTAAGTCCAGCCATTTCATAAGGTAGAAGTGCACAAATCACCACGATCGTACCCACAAAGAAAATCAACAACCGCCAAATCGCAGCATTGATTGCTTTCGGTACCGTTTTCGCAGGTTCTTCAGCTTCGCCAGCGGCAACCCCAATCAATTCTGTACCAGAGAATGCAAAATTCACAATCAACATGGTCGCAAAAATTGGGTAAATACCATTTGGAAACCAACCATGTTCGGTCAATTTACTAAACAGCGGTGCTGATTCATGTCCGTGGTAAGGAATGAAACCGAAAATCGCAGCTAAACCCAATGCAATAAAACAGATAATGGTGAGCACTTTAACCAAAGACAGCCAAAATTCCGATTCAGCAAATAACCGAGTGGAACTCACATTCAGCGTAAAGACCAGTGCCGCAAACAATAAAGTCCATGTCCACATGGATATAGAAGGAAACCACTCCTGCATAAGTAAAGCTGCAGCTGTGAACTCCGTACCTAATGTTGCTGTCCAGGTCAACCAATACAACCAAGTGATCATATAGCCTGTACCTGGTCCAATATAGGTTCTGGCATATTCACCAAATGAACCTGAAACAGGCATCTGTACTGCTAGTTCACCTAAACACAGCATCACCATGTAGGCAATCACACCGCCTAAAAAATAAGAGAGAATTGCACCAATGGGGCCTGCCTGAGAAATGACATCACCTGAGCCTAAAAATAGCCCCGTACCAATTGCACCGCCCAATGAAATCATCACCAAATGACGTTTCGTCATAGCACGTTTCAAGGGCTTACCCACTTCTCCTGATAATGACATACTTGATTGGCTGGATGTGTCTTGCTGGGGCACATATTGCTCACTCAGGCATTCCCCGGATAGAAATGACTTTTCATTATTGTTACTCATACACGATCACTCCAACTATCTTTTTATGACAACCTGTCCTTGCTTTCCACTTCATAAAAATGAATATCCAATGGATATTTTTTCCGATCTTTTGTTTTCTACTGAACATCCATATTCAAACTCCGTTTCAGTTCATTCCTTGTTTACATCTCATACAACCGTTCGATGTATCCTATTTAATTTCCTTTAAAATCAATCCTGCCCGTAGTCCGGTTTTTACATTGGGGTTCGGGAATAAGATCCAGACTTGCTGATCCTTTGCAACATAATTGCTCACTTGCTGAGTTGCGATCACTTCACCTTTCTGAAAAGTAGAGAAATTCGGCGCATCGGCATTAAGTTGCAGTTGAAAATCATCACTCTGTTTTAATATTGAATCGATGACCTTAAATTGGCGAATCGCGTGCTTTGCTCGAACAGGCAATATCTGTTCTGCAAGAACCGCACGCAACATTTGGTCTGTACTCGCAAATTCAGATAAATCATTTTGACCAAAAGGCTTAGCTTTGCCTAACTCCAAGGTACTACTCGCCGCCTGAAAACGTTCAGCAGTAAAATGAGTAAAGGTTTTTCCAACCGCATTGTGATAGACCAAAGCATCGAGATCCGCAGCATTTAAGCTTTGAATCAGGAAGTCATCATAGGGCTGTGTTTGATAGGGAAATAATGCAAATACAGGCAGTAATGATGCACGAATTGCAGTGTGCAGATCATAATGATAGCGCTGTGCTTCAGACTGACTTTGCTGAAAAAACTCTGAAGTACACTGTTCTAATTGTGCTGCTCGATGCGTTTCATCATCTCGTGCTAACTGCTGATATGCACCACAAAACATTCGGTTCATATCATTTTCAAGATAACGAACACCTTGTCGAATTGCCTTAGGATTACCTAAAACAAACAGTACACGCACCGCTAATTTTAAATGCTGAGCAAATAGGTCATTAATGATGTGAGACAATAATTCAATCGGTGCTGTTTCATTGCCATGAATTCCAGCAGAAAGCACCATGGTTTTTCTATACGCTGTTTTAGGTGTACATTGCAGTAACCCTTCACCTAGCCATTGCCATGTAAACTCAACTTTTTCACCCTTCATTTGCTCAGGTGCCTGTTGCGCTAAAGTCAACGCGAGTAGATCAACCATGTACTTTCATCCTTAAAAGCCGTTCTTTGCTGTTTTATCTTTGGAAGTGATAAACCGAGCCTAAATTTAAAATCTTAGTGAGTTCATCTAGCGCAGTACGGCTCTCAATTAATAGACTTGGATCAGCCAAATCATCCTGCGTTAACTCATCACGGTAATGCTGATCCACCCACTGATTCAGTGTTTTGAACAAAGCATCATTCATAAACAAGTTTGGATTGACTGCATTCAACTCAGCTTCGTTTACAGCAACACGTAGTCTTAAACATGCAGGTCCGCCGCCATTCCGCATACTTTCACGCAGATCAAATACTTTAATGTCGTCAATTGGTGTTCCCATTTGAATCATGTCATTCAAGTAACTCCAAACGGCTGAGTTTTGACGAGATTCTTCTGGTACAACAATGCTCATGCCACCATCAGCACGGGTTAAAATTTGACTGTTGAATAAATAAGTTGAAACTGCATCTTCAACCTTCACTCGACTTTCAGGGACTTCTATCGAGATAAAATCTTGCTCAATTTCAGCCATCTTGTGACGAATTTCATCTAAGGCTGCAGATTGATTTAAAAATGCATGTTGGTGATGGAACAACACCTGTTGGTTACTCACGGCGATCACATCATTATGAAATACGCCTTGATCAATCACGTCAGGATTTTGCTGAATAAATACAGTACGCTTTGCATCTAAACGATGTAAACGTGCAATCGCTTCACTCGCCTCACGTGTTTGACGTGCAGGGAATTTTTGCGGTGCAACCGTACCACCAAGTTGTTGTTGACCGTAAACAAAAACTTGCACGCCAGCCTGATCATAAGCACCGCCTAGACGATTATGATTGGCTGCACCTTCATCGCCAAATAAAGCAGCTTCTGGCAATGCTTCGTGATGCGCGAAATATACATCATTCTTGAACATCGCTTGAAGAATACGAGTCGTTGTATGATGCTCAATTGATCGATGGAACTTATTATTTAGGTTTGCAGCAGTAAAATGCATCCGCCCGTCAGCACTGTCAGCCGATGGTGATACCGTACACGAGTTCGCGGTCCACATCGATGAAGCTGAACTCAATGATGATAATAAAGCAGGTGCCGTACGCATGGCTTGCGCAATTACATCAATATCACTACCTGTAAAGCCTAAACGACGCAGTGTTGGTACATGCGGACGCTCTTGAGGTGCAAACACGCCTTGTTTGAGCCCTAAGTCTGCAAGGGCTTTCATTTTCTTCAAGCCTTGTTTTGCCGCAAGCTTAGGATTTGATGCGTTATTACGGTTTTTAGTTGAAGCCACATTACCAAATGATAAGCCCGCATAATGATGCGTCGGACCAACTAAACCATCAAAATTGATTTCATAACCAGACATTTTATTCTCCATGTGTCCCGATGCGATCCGTCTTAGAGCACAATGCCCGGTGATAATTTTGCAGGAAGCGTCACGTTATCACTTTCCAATGATGCCATTGGCCAAGCACTATAATCTGCTGCATAAAAGGCACTCGCTCGGTGATTACCAGAAGCACCTACTCCACCAAACGGTGCTGCACTTGAGGCACCAGTCAATGGTTTATTCCAATTCACAATACCGGCACGCGCTTCAACCAACACACGATCAAATAAATCTCGATCAGGTGAAACCAAACCAACTGCCAAACCAAATCGAGTGTTATTGGCGATGCTTAATGCTTCATCAAAAGTGTTGTAGCGATAAATCGTCGTCAATGGACCGAAGTATTCATCATCAGGAATACCATCGACCTGTGTTAAATCTAAAATACCTGCGGTCAACAATGAACTGTCTGCTTGTGGACGTGTCATTTCTAATAATGGTTTTGCGCCTAAAGCAATCAGTTTAGTTTGTGCTACTAACATTTGTTCAGCAGCATGAGAAGAAATCACACCACCCATAAATGGTTGTGGTTCAGCATTCCACTCACCAACAACTAGATTCTTCGCAACTTCAACAAAACGTTGAATGAAGGCATCACCATTTGCACCCTGCTTAACAATGATTCGGCGTGCACAAGTACAACGTTGTCCTGCCGAAACAAAAGCCGATTGAATGGCTAAATTCACCACAGCATCAATATCAGTTGCTTCGTCAATGATGAGGGCATTATTGCCACCCATTTCCAAAGCAAGGATTTTTTCAGGCGCGCCCGCCATTTGCTTATGCAAGTGATAGCCTGTATTGGCACTGCCTGTGAACAACAAACCGTCAATTTGTTCAGCCGCAGCAAGTGCCTCACCTGTACTACGCCCACCTTGTACGATATTCAATACGCCATTCGGCAAACCTGCTTGCTGCCATAACTTTGCCGTTTCTTCCGCAGTCCAAGGGGTAAGTTCACTTGGTTTAAACACTACGGTATTGCCTGCAATCAATGCAGGAACAATATGACCATTTGGCAAATGACCTGGGAAGTTATATGGACCAAATACAGCCAAAACACCATGTGGACGATGACGTAGTGAAGCAATACCATCTGGCATTCTAGTTTCACTGAAACCCGTACGTTGATCATAAGCACGAATTGAAATCGCGACTTTACCAACCATCGATTGCACTTCGGTCAATGTTTCCCAAAGTGGTTTACTGGTTTCTTGACTAATGACTTGAGCCAATTCATTTTTATTCTGCTCAAGTAGACTCGCAAAACGTTCAATAATTGCGATACGATCTTCTAATGGCATACGTGCCCAAGCAGGAAATGCCTGACGAGCAGCAAGACATGCCTGCTCAACATCAGCTTGGCTGGCTTCATGACCTGCCCAAATTTGCTGATTGTTAACAGGGTTGGTTTTACTGAATGCGGTTCCTTGTCCTTGGATCCAAGCACCATCAATTAATAATGCACCTTGTGACATTAGTTCTTCTCCATTTTTTCTAATGCTAAAACGCGTACTTGATCGTGTTCAGCAATATTCAGTGCTTGTGCTTGTGCTGCTGTCATCTGCAAAGTGTCACTTTCAGTGATTTTGTTATTGATCAACAACACGCAATAATCTTGGTATTGGTCATTCGCAACCAAAAAATGAGTTTCTGTCGTTTCAACTTGCTCAGTGATTTTAACGTTGAGCAAACGACTCTCTTTGACTGCACGTAGTTCAGCGATATTGGCTTCCAGTGTTGGCCCTGCATCAAAAATATCCACATAACCCTGATATTTAAGCCCTTCTGACATCAACACTTTTGCCGCAGGCAATGTGTGCGGATGTACTTCAGCAATCACAGCACGCGCCTCTGAGGTCAGCAAATCAACGTAGACTGGAAATCTCGGCATGAGTTCTGCGATAAACGCTTTTTGTCCTACACCACTTAAATAATCCGCAGCTGCAAAATCCATATTAAAAAATAGATAACCGAGCGAATCCCAAAATGGCGAATGTCCATTTTGATCTGAAAAACCACGCATCTCAGCAATCAATCTTTCTTCAAAGAAAGAACGGAAGGCAGCAATAAACAGAAAACGTACTTTTGATAAAAACTTACCGTTTTGGTTTTTGCGGTATTCAGGATCAAGGAACAAAGTGCAGAGTTCACTGCAACCAGTATGATCATTACTTAAAAAAAGAGTATCTAAAGTCTTATACACATTTAAGGCTTTAGAGGCATGCACCTGTTTTGCTACACGGAAGTTGTAAAATGGTTCTTTTAAACCAACTGCAACTTCAATCGCACTCACACCCACAATTTTGTGAATACTGGTATCTTCTAAAACAAACAAATAACTTGCCTCACACTTTTCGGTTAAGCCCGCTAAAGTGTGAGTCGTACGTGTAATACGTTCAGCTAAGATTTCTTTGTTTTCTGGTAAGGAGGTCAAGCCAATGCCCGACTCTCCTGCTCTTTGCGCTAAACGATAAATATCATCTAAGTCCCGATGCGCTGCATGTCTAACAATCATCATGGTTAGATGCTCACAACAAGATTTAGAGGCGTGCTAAGGCACGAGCAAAACGATTTAAACCTTCGTCAATATCTTCCATTGGAATAATTAGTGAAGGAGTGAAACGTACGACATCAGTACCTGCAACCAACGCCAATAAGCCTTCTTCACCCGCTAAGGTCACGATATTTTTTGCTTTGCCTGCATATTCATCTTTCAGAACGCAACCAATTAATAGACCTTGACCGCGGATTTCTTTGAATAAACCGTATTCAGCATTGATTTTATTCAAAGCATCGATGAAATATTGATGACGTTCTTTAACGCCGTCTAAAACTTCTGGTGTATTAATAAATTCAAATACCGCACCAGCCACAGCACAAGCCAATGGGTTACCACCATAAGTCGTACCGTGATCACCCACCGCATACATGTTGGCATAATGATCTGTAGTAATCATTGCACCAATTGGGAAACCACCACCTAAGGCTTTTGCCGTCGTTAAAATATCTGGAGTTACGCCTGTATTCATATAGGCATAAAGTGAACCTGTACGACCAACGCCTGTTTGTACTTCATCAAAAATCAGCACAGCGCCTTTTTCATCGCACAACGCACGTAAGCCTTTCAAAAATTCGATGTCAGCAGGTAACACACCACCTTCACCTTGGATCGGTTCTACGATCACCGCACAGGTATTTTCAGTAATAATAGCTTTAGCAGCATCTAAATCATTAAATGCCGTATGCTCGATTCCACCAGGTAAAGGTGCAAAATCTTGAGAATATTTAGGTTGCCCACCTGCTGTTACGGTAAACAAAGTTCGACCGTGGAATGCATTTTTAAATGCAACAATATGATTTTTATTTGGATTGCCACTGAGTAAACCGACTTTACGTGCCAGTTTTAATGCTGCTTCGTTCGCTTCTGCACCAGAGTTACAGAAAAATACTTTGTCAGCGAATGTACTTTCAACCAATTGTTTTGCAAGGCGTAATACTGGCTCGTTGGTATAACCATTACCAATATGCCAAAGTTTTTGAGCTTGTTCTGTTAAAGCATTTACCGCAACTGGATGGGCATGACCTAAAGCATTAACCGCAATACCACCTGCAAAATCGATATATTCTTTATCATTTTGATCCCAAATACGAGAACCTTCGCCACGAACCAAAATGAAATTTGCTGGAGCAAAAACAGGCACCATCCAATCATTAAAATTGCTACGTGTAATTGCGACTTCGCTCATTTTATTTACTCACTTCCTGTTTTGATATGCAGGCTCATTGAATATTCAATGAGCCGTTTGCTTTAACTTTATGGATGGTTTATCCCGGGAAAATACCGCGTTCTTTACGAGCTTTGAGGATACGTTCACACGCTAAAATATAAGCTGCTGTACGCAAGCTACATTCCTTTTGCGCTGCGGTATTCCACACATCACTCATGGCTTGAATCATCAGCTTGTCGAGACGTTCATTAATTTCGTCTTCGCTCCAGAAATAACTCGCCATATCTTGAACCCATTCAAAATAACTGACGGTTACACCACCTGCGTTACAAATTACGTCAGGAACTACAGTAATGTTACGGCTAACGAATACATCATCTGCTTCTGGATAAGTTGGTCCGTTTGCACCTTCAAGAACAATTTTCGCTTTGAGTTTTTGTGCTCGTTCAACCGTAATCTGACCTTCCAATGCTGCTGGAATCAGAATATCCATATCGACATCCCAGAATTCTTCATCCGAGATCACAGTAGCTTCAGCAAAACCTTTCACGCCACCCTGTTCAGCAACATGCTTTTGTAATGCTTTTACGTTAAAACCTTCAGCATTAAAAATTGTGCCTGTGTGATCTTGCACAGCAACAATTTTTGCACCTGCATGATTAAACAAATAAGCAGCTTCATTACCTACGTTACCAAAGCCTTGAACCGCAACTTTGCTACCTTCGATAGGTAATTTGATACGCTCTGCAACTTGCATACCTGTAACAAATACGCCACGACCTGTTGCACGAACACGTCCTAATGAACCACCTAAATGCACAGGTTTTCCAGTCACAACACCTGTAACCGTGTGACCTTTAATGCTTGAATAAGTATCCATCATCCAACCCATGATATTGGCGTTAGTACCAACATCAGGTGCAGGAATATCAATTTGTGGGCCGATAATTGGGCTAATTTCACTGGTAAAACGACGAGTTAAACGCTCTAATTCACGTGTTGAAAGTTCTTTAGGGTTAACACGAATACCACCTTTTGCGCCGCCAAATGGGAGATTAAGCACCGCAGTTTTAATGGTCATCCATGCTGATAACGCCATGACTTCATTCAATTCAACATCTTGGTGATAACGAATACCACCTTTACCAGGACCACGAGAGAGATTGTGCTGTACACGATAGCCTTCAAAATGACGAATTGTGCCATCATCCATCACGATTGGCACATCAACAATTAGCGTACGTTTTGGAGTTTTCAGTGTGTTGACAAAGTTGCTGAGGTCGGCATCCAAATAAGGTGCTACACGATCTACTTGAGTGAGAAAGGTTTGCCAAGCACTACCATTTTGAGCCGCATATGATAAAGACATCATCTTTTCCTTAATTAATCAATTGTCCCTGTTATCTACAGATTCCCTTACTGCAAAGGTTTCCGCTTACCCCATCGTTCCGTGTCAACATAGATCTCTTGATTCATTCGAAAAAAATGTTTGGGGCTTCGTATATTGATTATTATTAAGAATCAAATTGATTCACAAAATTCTTTATAATGATTAAAATGAATTAATTTTTATCAATTTGCTAATAGTAAGTATCAAAATGAACAATATTGATCATATTATCTTAGGTTTACTCAAAGATAATGCCCGGATCTCAATTACAGATCTGGCTGCAAAAACGCGTGTATCAAGAGCAACGGTACAAAAGCGAATTGAATATATGGAATCGACGGGCATCATCACGGGATATACTGTACGCTTCCGCCCAAATGTGGAAAAAAATATTATCCGTGCTTGGATGAATATCATGGTGGAAGGAACCAAAGCGCAAGCGGTTATTCGTGAATTACGCCTAGAATCAGCCGTTGAACGCCTGCATACTACAAACGGGAAATGGGATATTTTGGTTGAATTACAGTCCGATAGTTTAGAAAACTTTGACAAAGCACTCGAACGAATTCGAAATATTTCAGGTATTTATAATAGTGAAACCAGCATTTTACTTTCTACATATAAAACATAATGATAGATGATAATTCACCTTAAAATGAATTAACTAGGATGCTCACACTAATTAAATGAGCATCCTTAGATTGAAGAATATTTTAACTTTTTTTCAAAGTTTTTTTGGTTAAAAAATCCAATGCTTGAGAATAATGAGTTGGTGTAATCCGCTGAATCAAATCTAAAATCTTGGCATCATTCCCAATCAATATTCGAGCTTTGTCATGTTTGACCGCATCTAAAATGATTTTTGCAGCTTCTTCAGGTGGAGTTTTCAGGACTTTATTAAATGATCGACTAGCCTTGGCCGGATTCATACCCAAAGAACGGATACTGTCACTCATACGAGCACTATTAGCAATATTGGTTCGTATACCACCTGGATGCACACAAGTCGCACTGACACCATTGTTTTGCATATTTAATTCTTGACGTAATGATTCGGTAAAACCACGCACTGCAAACTTTGTTGCGTTATAAGCACTTTGAGAAGGTTGAGCAGTGAGTCCAAATAAACTAGAAATATTAATGATATGCCCTTCACCACTTTGCTTTAAATAAGGCAAAAACTCTTTTGTGCCGTAGACAACACCCCAAAAATTAATATTAAAAATCCATTCCATTTCTTCATAGCTCATACCTTCTACGGTGCTTGCTAATGCAACGCCAGCATTATTAAAAATCAAATTGATTTTGCCATGATCTTTGAAACTATTCTCCGCCCATTCACGTACAGCTTGCTGATGAGAAACATCTAGTTTGGTTAAAGTGACTTTTACAGGATACTGTTTTACTAAAGATAATGTTTCAGCTAAACCTTGATCATTCACATCGCTCAAAGCTAAATCAGCGCCTTGCTGAGCTAATAAAATTGCAAGTTGTTGACCGATTCCAGAACCTGCACCCGTAATTGCAGCAACCTTTTGATTAAAACTTTTCATATGATGACTCTAATTTAATTGATAAAAATTGGCAGCGTTTTGTCTAAAAATGGAATACATCGCTTGATCACCATAAGGTGTAATCATTTCAATATAAGCTTGGATCAAATCGCTTAGCGTTGTATTTGCTTTATCCATAGGAAAATTTGAAGCAAAAATGATTCGATCTAGGCCAAATACCTGTATTGCATGTTGAATCAATGGTGTTAATAAATTCACCATTTCATAGACGGTTGCAGTACGGTATTGTTGATAAAATCGGTGTCCCAACACGGGCATCATCAGTCCCGAAATCTTGGCATAGACATTTTTCTGCTCAGCCAAAACTGCCAAATCATGCTGCCATTGCTGGAAAATGGCGGCACGTTGTGAAGGTGTTTGACCAGTTTTTTTGCCAATAGGGCCAAAAAGTCCTGCTGGTGTTGCCAAATGATCAACGACTATAGCTGTTTGAGGAAATTGTTTCGCTAATTTTGTAATTTCTGAAATTTGTGTTGAATAAGTCCACGCATCAAAAGATAAATCCATTTTGGCAAGTTGTTCAAAGCCTTTAAGGAATTTTTTAGACTGATATAAATGTGCTTGATCACACCAACGATAAATACCAGAATCCTCATGCCAAGAAGCCATTTTACGAATACCCCTAAATAGAGGGCTGGCATCTTGATGTGCTTTTAAAATCTGTTTAAATTTTCGATCTCGCGGATCAGCAGTGGCAATAATTGCACCTAGCTTTAAATTTTGGTCTTTAAAATTTAATTGTTGAATCCATTTGGTTTCTTCGACAACACCAAAGCCTATATGATGATGCCAATTTGCTTCGACATGTACTACGCTTTCAATCGTATGATGTCCCATATCTTCATAATAATTTTGAGGGAGATAAGGACTCAACGCATATTCAGTTAATCCTAGCGTGTCTAAAAGTGGCTTCGGTTTAACGAATCGCACAACTTTATCCATCACACGCGGATAATTCCCTAAAGCTTTAACCAACAAGGCAGCAGAATGTGGAGTATGGTATGGATCCCATTGATGGATATGCGGATCTATAATTGCAAAATCGAGTTTTTTCATTCCGATACTCTTTATTATTTCAAAAGATGAACATGTGATGATCATCGTCCCAAATCATCATTTATTTAATTTTTAAAATACGGCTTATTTTTAGAGTACAGAACAAAAATCTATGAATAAAATGATTTATTCTAATGCAGAGCTATGAATATTATTCATTATTTTGAATGGCTGGATGAATATAACAGAAGCAGCATCTAGTAGATGTTAATCATCGTAGCGAAACAGATTCGCAAGCTTAAATTTGCTGTATTAAATCAATAGCTAAACAGTGCTATAAATCAGGCTTGAAGCTGATTTTAAAGAAAATATTCCCAAATAATGTAGCCTAACCCAAAACCGATAAAAGCATAGAGTGTGATAATAAAAAATACGAAACTCGCATTATTTTTCTTTTTTAAAAAACTCATATTTAGCCCATTCGTATCAACTTCGTTATACTTTGAATGAATACAGATGATAAAGGTAGATACAGATTTTATAAAAAAAATATAACAGATAGTTTTATGAGAGAAATAATAAGCTAAAAACCTGAAAGATCATTCAAGATCAGTCAGGTTTTGCTTTGTTTTGTTCTAGATTACAGAATTACATTTACATTTCATCAATCAGATAGATCTGGCTCAATTAAAAAGTAACTCGGCGATAATTTCGATATTCAGGTGTCCAAAAATTATCTTCAATCACATTTTTTAGCACATCATTGCTCATCGGTACTGCTAATCCATCTGCCATAGCAGCTTTTGCAACTTTAAAAGCAATGAATTTGGAGACTTGATGAATGTCATTAATATTTGGCAATAGATCTGCAGCTGGATTTTTTAAACGCGGTGAGCAATCTGCCAATGCTGTACTTGCAGCCATCAACATTGCATCACTAATATGATTTGCACCACATGCAATAACACCCAAGCCTATTCCTGGAAAAATATAAGAATTATTACACTGAGCAATCGTATAAGTTTTACCTTGGAAATATACTGGTGCAAAAGGACTACCTGTCGCAACGATTGCAGCACCTTGTGTCCATTCAATAATATCTTTTGGCTGAGCTTCTACTTGAGAAGTCGGGTTAGATAATGGCAAAACAATCGGATGCTTATAATATTTAGCCAAAGTTTTAATCACTTCTTCACTAAATAAACCTGCTTGCCCAGATACACCAATCAGAATACTTGGTTTAGCATTTTTTACGACATCAAGTAGAGCAATCTCTTGTCCTGAATATTCCCATTCTGAAATTGCATTCACAGGTGTTGCAAGTTTTTGTTGAAAGTCGAGTAAATTGGGCTGTTGATCAGTCATTAAACCGAAGCGATCAACCATGAAAATACGTGAACGGGCTTCATGATCACTCAAACCTTCATCCATCATTTGTCTAACGATATGTTCAGCAATACCACATCCTGCTGAACCAGCACCAACAAAAGTAATGGTTTGATCTTTAAGTTGTTTACCAAGTGCTCTAGATGCAGCAATTAAACTAGCAACTGTAACTGCTGCAGTTCCTTGAATGTCATCATTAAAGCAGCAAATTTTATCTCGATATTGAGTCAATAATGGCATTGCATTAATTTGGGCAAAATCTTCAAACTGTATCAACACATTCGGCCAACGTTCACGCACAGCAGAAATAATCTGTTCGACAAATTGGTAATATTGCTCCCCTCTGATTCGAGGTTGCTTCAATCCCATGTAAATTGGATCATTGAGTAATTCTTGATTATTGGTACCAACATCTATTGTAATTGGTAACGTATAGGCAGGACTAATACCTCCACATGCGGTATATAGAGATAATTTTCCAATTGGAATTCCCATACCGCCAATACCCTGATCACCTAAACCAAGGATGCGCTCACCATCGGTAATAACAATCACTTTGACATTTTTCTTATTCACATTATGAATAATTTGATCGATGTATTGACGTTCAGCATATGAGATGAAAATCCCACGATGACGACGATAAATATCAGAAAAACGCTGGCAAGCTTCGCCGACGGTTGGTGTATAAATAATGGGTAGCATTTCATCTAAATGCTGACTCAATAAATTATAAAAAAGTGTTTCATTTGTGTCTTGAATATTTCTTAAATAAATATGCTTATTCAAGTTATTGTCAAATGATAAGTATTGCTGATAAGAGCGTTGCGTTTGTTCTTCGATGTTTTCGATATTGTTAGGTATCAGTCCATGCAAGTTAAACTGCTCACGCTCTTCAGTCGAAAAAGCTGAACCTTTATTCAAGAGTGGAAGTTCTAAAAGAGCGTTCCCAGCATAGGGAATATATAAAGGTTTTTGGGTTTTACTAGGATTTGCGGGCATACCTTACTCTTTCGATGATCTATCAAATATCAAATTTTCTTTGCTCAAGATGGAATTAAAATCACCTTAAACGAAGTGCATAATTTACACCAATAGACACCTAAAGCTGCATATATCTCAGTATATAAAAGGTGATTGGTTATTTAGAAAATAAATACTCTGTTTAAATTATATCCATTCTAACCGTAACAATCGTAACAATTGGTATGTCACTATAAGAGCGAAGAGCCAAAATGAAATCACTTAAGCAAACATCACCAGCATGCTGTGTAATGTTTGCTCAATCGTTCAATTAGTTATTTTCTTGTTCATATTCCTGAATCGCTTCTTTAGCAATTCGAAAACTATCTACGGCTGCCGGTACGCCACAATAAATTGCGACTTGTAGCAGCACCTCACGAATTTTTTCCTTAGGTACACCATTACGCAAAGCACCTTTGACATGAAGCTTCAACTCATGTGGACGATTAAGCGCAGAAATCATGGCAAGATTGATTAAGCTTCGCTCAGGCTTGCTCAGTTCCTCTCGCCCCCAAACTGCCCCCCAGCAATACTCTGTAACTAACTCTTGTAAAGGCAAATTAAAATCATCAGCATTGTTGATCGAATTATTGACATAAGCTTCACCCAACACTTGTTTACGAATGGCTAAGCCTTTTTCAAATTTTTCATTACTCATGCATTCAATCCCCCAAATAAGGTGTATTTGATTTCAAGATAATCTTCGATCCCGTATTTTGAACCTTCACGACCTAAGCCCGACTGTTTGATTCCACCAAATGGTGCGACTTCATTGGAAATTAAGCCCTTATTGATTCCAACCATACCGTATTCAAGCTGCTCACTCATCCGCCAAGCGCGTCCTAAATCTTTGGTATAACAATAGGCCGCTAAGCCAAATTCCGTCGCATTTGCCATTTCAATGGCTTGTTGTTCAGTTTCAAACTTGAATACAGCAGCCAATGGACCAAATGTTTCTTGAGTCGCCACATCCATCTCAGCGGTGACATCAGCAATAATGGTAGGTTCATAGAATAACTCACCTGCACTATGACGTTTACCACCAGCGACCAAACGACCTGCTTTAGCTAAGGCATCAGCGACGTGAGCTTCAACCTTTTTCACTGCATTGGCATTAATTAATGGACCAATTTCACTCCCAACATCCAAACCATTGCCGATTGCAAAAGCATTGACCTTTTCACTTAATGCAGCAATGAATTTTTCGTAAATTCCTTCTTGAACAAGAAAGCGATTCACACAAACACAGGTTTGTCCTGCATTGCGATATTTAGCAATTAATGCCCCTTCGATTGCAGCATCCAAATCTGCATCATCAAAGACAATAAAAGGTGCATTACCGCCCAATTCTAATGAAACTTTTTTCAGCGTTTGCGCTGAACGTTGATATAGTAATTTTCCAACGGGTGTTGAACCTGTGAAAGTAAATTTCCGTACATCATCACTTTCAAAGATTGCATCCCCAATCGTGACTGCATCACCTGTAATGACACTGAAAATCTCAGCAGGTACACCCGCTTGAATCGCTAAATCGACCAAAGCCAATGCCGTAAATGGGGTTTCTGGCGCAGGTTTAACGATACAAGGGCAACCCGCAGCCAAAGCAGGTGCAACTTTACGAGTAATCATTGCCGCAGGGAAATTCCACGGCGTGATTGCTGCAACAACACCAATCGATTGCTTGCTCACGATAATCCGTGCATCTGGATAAGGACTGGGAACAATATCACCATAAACACGTTTTGCTTCTTCAGCAAACCATTCAACAAAGCTAGCAGCATATAAAATTTCACCTCTCGCTTCTGCTAAAGGTTTTCCTTGTTCGCTAGTCAAAATAAATGCAAGTTGATCTGCATTTTCAACCATCAAATCGAACCATTTTTTTAAAACTGTTGAGCGATCTTTTGCCGTTCTATTTTTCCATGCTGCCCAACCTGCAACTGCTGCTTGAATTGCGCGTTCGGCTTCTGCCTTGCCCATATTCGGTACAGTACCAATCACTTCTTGTGTTGCAGGATTATAAATATCAGAAGTTTGTTGATTATCGGCATCACACCATTGTCCAGCAACAAAGGCTTGTTGATGAAATAATGGCAATTGATTAAGTTGCATACTGATTATCCTATTTAGACTTCGGCATTAATACACAGAACATTTTACAAAACAGTATCAATGTTCTGATATTAACTAAACCCGTATTATGGCATACCAAATAAATCTTGAAAAAATTTTTCGGTTGCCCGAATGTTATAGCTGATTTTAGAAGTAATAGAATAGCGTTAAGTTGAGTAACTTATTCCATTGACCATCATCCCCAACTGCCAGTGATTTTTCAGTACCACCAATGAAGGGATCATTTTGACTCATAATGTATTCTGCGACCAAAGAAATCTGTTTATGGTCGATTGAAACACCAAGGATATTACGGGTTGAATCTTGAGAACCAGCCAAATCCTTATTGTACCGACTGTGCATAAAATACGGCGTGATATTGCCAATTTGCTTAACATCTTTAAAAGTATAGCCAAGATCAGCTGTATAGTAAGTCGCTTTGTTTGCAACATAATATTCGCTGTCATATGAACCCATCAAAGATGAAGTTGAATCAATGACGTCTTTATTACTGACATCATTTTTACCCCCCGTTAAGGTCAGACCTAGATTGCCATAATTGATTTTGCTAAATAATGCCCACGCATTACGTCGACCCGTTTGTGATGTGGTTTTATTGTCAATCTCTGAAGTCCAATATGAAGCACCGACTTGTGTAGTTAAACCTTTTACACCCAGATCAATATCTTGGGTAATACGTCCAACCCACATGTTTTTCTCTTCGATATCACTTTTGGTAATGTCATCAGAACTTACATAATTCGCAGTATAGCGACCAGAGTCCTTGGTAGTACCTTCATAGTGACCCGCATCTGCCGCAAAATAACCGACATCAAATTTGGTCGCACTTGGCAATTCAAAATGGTAGTTTAAACCTAAATTATGAACATCTTCTAAACCTGCTGTAGTATTGATACCACCGTACAAACTATTGCCCCAGAAACGTGCTGGTCCAAATGGAATAGCTTGCATTCCTGCCACAACCTGATCAGTTTCATTTAAATGATAACCTGCATACGCATCGATCAAGGTTGAAAAATCACACAGCGTATCGTATTGATAACAACGATATTCAGCATGTCCAAATAGTTTACCGCGTTCATAATCGAGTTTTAGTTGTGCAGCATCAAAACGGATCTTATGTTCTGAAGCAGGTTCACCGTAATCTTTGTCTTGATAATTGGCGCGTACATAACCAGAAACCGTTAACTTACCTGAATCGGCATTGCTGTCGCCAAAACTAATTCCTGCATAACTTGGTGTAATCATACTGGTTAATGCAGTTGCCAATGTGAGTTGTAAATAACTTTTTTTCATGTCATCGATTCCATTCTAAGCATGTTTAATGTTGCGCTTTTACATTGAGTGCTGGGCTACTGCCTTTAATCTTTTCGAGATTAAAGACGTAGTACACAACAAAACTCACCACCAATCCGATTACCCAAGAAATATCCACATCCTGAATGACGTTTGCGAATGGACCTGTAAAAAATGCATTGGTAAGAAAAGGGATTTGAACCACGATTCCAATGAAATATGCAGTTAAAGCTTTGCCATTAAATTTGCCGTAGATGCCACCATCTTGTGCGAAGATCGACTGAATATCATAAGATTTCTTATTGATCACATAGAAATCCAATAGGTTAATCGATACCCAAGGCACTAAAATAAATAGTAAGGCAAAAATGACGTTTAGGAAGAAGCTAATAAAGTTGCTTGATGCCCAAAGTGCTGTAAACGTAGCGAGGATTAAGACCATAATCGACAAAATAATACGGACATTCTTACTTGGCATCCATTGACCTGCAAAGGTTTGGATCGACGTAATACATGATAAAACTGCACCATATAAATTCATGGCATTGTGACCGATGATATTACAAAGGAATAAAATCATCAGAATCGAACCGAAAATACCTGTACCCGATTTCACCGCTTCCATCGCATCGGTACCAGAACCAATACTCACCGCTACTGTACCAAATGCCATCGCAAAGATTGTTCCAAGCGAAGCGCCCAAGTAAGTGAAGATAAATGGTTTAAA
Source organism: Acinetobacter sp. AG1 (assembly GCF_001005525.1). NCBI lineage: Bacteria > Pseudomonadati > Pseudomonadota > Gammaproteobacteria > Moraxellales > Moraxellaceae > Acinetobacter > Acinetobacter sp. AG1. Next base: position 57,848 of record NZ_LBMZ01000107.1, read on the forward strand.
AATCCCAATCGACTTAGGTAAATAACGTGAATAGTCTGAGGTATAAGGTGAAAAACTAATTTGCCAAACTGCACATAGACCAAACATGGCAAACCAACCTTTTAGGTTAAATGAGCCTTTGGCAAGTACTTCAGCATTAATTTGTGGCAACATAATCAATAAGCCGATCAGCAATGAACCGCCCATCAACCATGTCCCAATTTTATTAAAATTATGGATTAGATGATAACCCACTACCCCAATGGTCGTTGCTGCAATTGCACCAATCACCGTCGCAGTTGGAACAGGGATTGCAGGAACGACGGTATGTAAGGTTTTACCTGACAAGATAATGTTGGAAATAAAGAAACCGAGATAAATCAGTGTTGTAAATAATACGACTAATAATGCACCATAACGCCCAAACTGTGCTCGGCTTTGAATCATCTGGGGAATGCCGACTTGAGGTCCTTGAGCAGAAGTTAAAGCTAAAATTGCTGCACCAAAGAAATGGCCACAACAAATCGCTACTAGCGCACTTATCAAACTGAGGTTAAACGTTAGCATCGACATTGCACCAGTAATTACAGCTAAGGGTGCAATATTGGTACAAAACCAGAGCGTGAATAGATCACGTACTTTTCCGTGACGTTGAGATGGATCAACGTAATCAATTGAATTGCTTTCAATGGCAAAAGCACTATTTTCATTTTGGCTCATATCCTTAATCTCTCTTTGAGGACTTCATTTTCCTCAATATCAAATATTTGTGAGAGTAAACTTAGGTTTCACAACCTGCCTGATCAGCGCCATATCCAGATGACCTGACCCTTATTTCTCTTGTTTTTACAGACGAATCACATCAACTTTAGTTAAAGAAATGGCAAAAAAAGATAAAGGAAACCTTGTTGAGGCTCTTGAAGCTCAACGAATATTATCTTACGTATGCCTTGATCAGATTTATGTGATTTTGAAATTCAACTGCGTCATCTTTTCATCCTTGAAATTTAAATCCTAATGACTGTTGTGATGTATTAACGCATCACAAAAGGGTCATCAATCGGTTGATCTGAGGTACGTAACCACACAGTTTTGGTGGTGGTATAGTCCAACACCGCATCTGAGCCAGCTTCACGACCATGTCCTGATAGACCATGCCCACCAAAAGGTGCAAGTGGAGAAACAGCGCGATAGGTATTCAACCAAACAATCCCTGAACGAATTGCTTTGGTCATACGATGCGCACGGCTTAAATTGTTGGTAAACACACCAGCTGCGAGTCCATAAGGCGTACTGTTGGCTTTTTGAATCGCGTCTGCTTCAGTGTTAAAACTCACTACAGACAAGACAGGACCAAATAACTCGGTCATGACGCAATCAGCTTGTGGTACATCACTACAGTCTAAAATTGTGGGTGGATAGTAATAACCTGCTCTTTCAAGCGTTTTCCCACCTGCCAATAATTTCGCCCCTTGCTGAATCGAGCGAGCAACGACTTGCTCAATTTTTTCACGTTGGCGCAAGGTGCACAGAGGGCCATATTCAGTTGCCATATCATCAGGCAAACCAATCTTGATACTTTGCACACGCTCAACCAAACGTTGAACAAATTCATCTTTGATACTGTCTTCAACCAGCAACCGTGAACCAGCAACACAGCTTTGCCCTGTTGCTGCAAAAATCGCTGCGACTTGTGCATTTACTGCGCTCTGTAAATCAGCATCTGCAAATACAATAAAAGGAGATTTTCCACCTAACTCTAACGATACTTTGGCAAGGTTCTCAGCAGAGTTGCGCACAATATGGCGTGCTGTTTCTGGACCACCAGTAAATGCCACATGAGCAACATCTGGATGACTACTTAAAACTGCACCACATTCAGGGCCAAAACCTGTAATAACATTCACCACACCTGCTGGAAATCCTGCTTCGTGTACCAAACGCGCAAAAGCAAGTAAAGGTGCTGGTCCCTCTTCAGAGGCTTTCAAAACAATACTGCAACCTGCCGCCAATGCTGGACCAACTTTAACTGCAGACAAAAATAATTGGCTATTCCACGGAACAATCGCAGCAATGACACCTACTGGTTCACGGATGGTCCATGCTTGCATATCTGGTTTATCAATCGGTAAATAGCTACCTTCGAGCTTGTCTGCAATCCCTGCATAGTAACGATAATATTCAGCTACATAAGCAATTTGGCTCGACGTCTCACGAATGATCTTACCTGTATCACTGGTTTCATATTGAGCCAATTGCGGTGCAGCTTTTTCGATTAAATCAGCAAGTTTATATAACAACTTTCCACGCTGTGAGGCGGTTAAACCTGCCCAAGCCGCATCTTGCAGAGCCTGAGATGCCGCGGCAACTGCACGATTGACTTCATCTGTACGTGCTTCAGGCATTTTCGCCCAAACTTGCCCTGTCGCAGGATTGATGCTGTCAAATTGTGCAGCACCATCCTCAAATTGACCATTGATATACAACTGGAATTGAGAAGTCATGTCTTCTCTCCTATGCAAATGCAGGCATCACTTCATTAATCATACGTTGTAACGATGCTTTTTTACGCTCAAAGCTCATTCCTGTATCAATCCAGAATGAATATTCGTTATAACCCATTGCTTCATACGCTTTTAAGCGATCAATCACTTCTTGCGCCTGACCAATCACATTATTTTTACGCATGGCTTCTGGCGTATAAAATGGATGAGCTGCAATTTCTTCATCACTCAATGGTGCGATTAGACCTTGCGTAATTTCACGCTCATTTTTAAACCATGCGCCAAAATAGTTATAGAATGTATTGATTTCATCTGCTGCTAATTGAGCATCTTCTTCACTATCAGCGACATAGGTATGACGCAATAACATAATTTCAGGACGAGGAATATCAGCAAACTTTTCACACGCGGTATTGAAATGTCCCATTAGTTTTTCAACTTCATCATCACCAAAATGTAATGGTGTGACTTGTACATTACAGCCGTTTTGCACCGCAAATTCATGGCTATTTGGATCACGTGCTGCTACCCAAATCGGTGGATACGGCTGTTGTAACGGTTGAGGCGCAGAAGTAGTTTTTGGGAACTGCCAAAACTCACCATTATGCTCATAATCACCTTTCCACAGGTTTTTAATCGCTGGGATCATTTCACGTAAACGCTGACCCGCACTCCATGCATCCATACCAGGCACCATACGCTCATATTCAAACGAGTAAGCACCACGTGCAATGCCAATATCTAAACGACCATTGGTAATGATATCCGTCATAGCAGCTTCACCTGCCAATTTAATTGGATGCCAAAATGGCGCAACAACTGTACCCGTGCCCAAACGTACATTTTTAGTTTTATTGGCAATATCAACCAAGTTAATGAATGGATTAGGTGCAATGGTAAAATTCATTGCATGATGTTCACCAGTCCAAATCGCATGCATACCGCCTTGATCGGCAATCTGGCAAAGTTCAATCATCTCATCATAGAGCTGCTTCTGCGTTTGTTGATCAGAAACACGTTCCATGTGTACAAATAATGAAAAACGCATAGTTAAACTTCCTCTTTAACAATTTGACGAACCGTACCGCTAATTTGATTACCGTAATAAACACCATAGGTTTTGAGGTGGTTTTCTTTACGATAACGCATCAACATACTTTCTAAAGCGCTATCCACAAAAGTCAGTTGTTCTAAATCATTTAAATCAACAAATTGACCTTTGGTTGCATGTGCGATCGGGGTATTACATAAAAATGCAATATATTGCTGCTGGGTGGTCACATCATCATAGACAGAATAGATAAAGCTTGGTGATGCTTCTGGTTGATAAGCTGCAAAGATTTTTTCCAGTGCTTTTTCTGCACCGTCTTTTTCAACCATCAAATGTGGCAATGTCCACTTTTGATCCTGTGTCTGTTCAAGCAAGATCTGATTTTCATGTCCAATCAATGCCATCATCATGACTTTCATACTCGAAATCACATCAGTAGATGATTTGGCAGGTGTGAAATAAGCTCCACGGTAATACCCTAAACCAGCAAAGCCTGCTGAGCCAAAATCTTCAACTTTACCAATTAAAATCGCATGATCACCTGCATCTACAACTTGATACGTCGTGCAATCAAACCAAGCACTGACTTGATCAATGACAGGGTTATGAGATGCGCTCTTTGTCCATGCTAAATTTGCAAATCGATCGTCACTTGGGCGAGCAAAAGTATTCGAAACATCTTTTTGCTCTTCTGCCAAAATATTAATTGCAAAATGTGAAGCATTGGCAAAGTTATTATAATTGCTTGATGTCTTGGCAATGCTGACCAGCAGCAAAGCTGGGTCCAAAGACACCGAAGCAAAAGAGTTTGCAGTAAAGCCTAATGGTGTTCCATCATCTTTACAGGTGGTTACGACGGTTACGCCAGTCATAAATGAGCCAAAGGCATCACGTAGTTCGCGTATTTTATTAACACTATCCATTTCACTCATTGTCATATTCCTTCATCAATGTGTGGCAATTTAGACTTGGGTTTCTAACCATGCCTGCATTGCAATATTTACTTGGTCTGGTGCAGTCAAATTCACCATATGACGCTCATTTTCAATCACAATAGCGGTGCCATTTTTCGCTTGGCTTGCCATTTGTACTGCCATTTCTGCTGTTGAATTTGGATCATCAGTTCCAGTTAAAACCAGTGCTGGACACTGAATTTTGCTCCAGTCATCTGCATAAATTTGATCGCCATGTGCAAATGCCGCATACGCTGTGGTATATCCAGACAAGTCCACATTTTCCAACCAAGACTTGACTTTTCCAGCAGCAATTTGTTCTGCTTCACTGTTACCAAACCAGCGTTGTAGTGGTGTTTCAACGTCAATATGACCTGTTTTTAACTCTTCTGCACGATTCACAACAGCATCACGAGCTTGGCTTGTCCGCTTGTATACACCGTTCAACACCGCCATTCGTTTGACTAAATCAGGACGAGTTGCGCTTACTCCTGTCGTAATCAATGAACCCATCGAATGACCTGCCAAATTCACTGCACCTAAATTCAATGCTGTAATAAATTCGATCGCCCAATCAACAAATGCTTTTAAAGGTGCATCATCCGCAAGTTTTGTACTTTTTCCATGACCTGGCATATCCACCGAAATCACACGATAATGTTTCGAGAAATATTCGATTTGTGGATACCAAGCGGCTGCTTGCATACCTACACCATGGATGAGAACCAAAGGCTCTCCTTCTCCTTGCTCAAAATAATGAGCAATCCGATTATTTGACAGCTGCAGGGTTTTTGAGATCATGACCTAACTCTTCCAAATCTTGATAACGATCGCCAATACGATGATGTGGACGTCCACCTGTCGCTGCACCAATTACAATCACAATTTCATCGGCAGCAGGTGCATCTGGAATTGCAAATTGAAGAGTCAAATAATGAGAACGGCGGCCTTCATCATTTTTATCCATCATTGGAACAAGAATCGAAGCATTCGCTGGACCACGCGTGTTATTAAAAGCGAGATAAGACTTAGCCCCGACCGCATTACGATATTTATTTCCAAAATGTAAGGTATGAATGAGGGCTGATGCATGCTCTAGCTCACCATTCAAACCTACGACCGCACTTTTACCAAATGCTTCTACCGCTTCACCTGAACCGACTTCATCAAGAATCAGTTGAGTTAAATGCTCACTTAGAATCGGAGCAATACGGCGAATCTCAGGTGTTAGGTTTTCGACATAACCCTGACCAGCCCATGGGTTTTTGATCACAGCAGCAGCAGCCACCATTTTTAGCGGTTTTGTTGCTTCTTTATCGCCATCGACATAAGTCGTTTCAACATGAAGAACTGTTTTACGGATTAGATTCATGGCATTTCCTTGCGAGTGAATTTATTTTTGCATTCGTATTATGGTATACCATAATACATAATGAAAAAAAAGCAAGAGTTTGGTATGCTAATTTTCAGCTAGAAACATGTAACAAAATTTTGACTTATTAAAATCAGGAAAGATTAATCATCTATGAATCTTAAAATTGAAAATCCACCTGTGACTTTACGTGAGCTTTGTTTGAATAAAGTACGTAACGCGATCATTACAGGCTATTTCCCTTCTGGAAAAAGATTAGTCGAAAGAAGCTTGTGCGAAGAATTAGGAGTAAGTCGCTCTGTTGTACGTGAAGTCATTCGTTATTTAGAAGCAGAAGGTTTAGTTGAAATTCTGCCAAACAAAGGCCCAATTGTTTCATTATTGGATTGGGAAATTGCATCACAAATTTATGAAATTCGACTATTACTCGAACAAAGTGCCGTTGCGGATTGCACCCAAAACCTAACTGCTCAAACAACAGAAACGCTGAAAGTATTATTGATTGAACTTGAGCAAGCCTTTGCAGCAGATGACATTAATTTAATTATTTCTACCTCTTCAAAACTCTACGAAACTATTTTTACCACTGCAAAACATCATATTGCTTGGGAAGTAGTACAACGTTTGAATGGTCGAATTAGTCGTCTTCGTGCAATGACCATGAAATCGACGAAGCGAGAAATTTCTGGCTATCAACGTATTAAAAATATGTGCGAAGCAATTTATCTGCACCAAGATCCTGAAAAAGCAAAACAAGCCGTGGCTGAACATATTGCTGAAGCTGCTGCGGTTGCAAAAAATATTTTGAATGCTTAGTGCCTCAATCTGTAACTAAAATGGTTTTTTTAATTTAGAAATAAAAGGATAAGGAAATGTCTGCTTACTGGATTGCACATGTCACCATTCACGATATGGAACAGTACAAAGAATATATGGCATTAGCTCCCTTAGCATTTGAAAAATATGGTGCTAAATTCCTTGCTAGAGGGGGAAAATCAATCTGTATGGAAGGTATGCAGTTTCAACGCCATGTGATTATTGAATTCTCTGATTTGGCAACTGCACAAGCTTGTTATGATTCTGAAGAATATACTAAAGCAAGGCTTGCTCGTGAAAATTGTGCCGAAGTCATGATTAGTATTGTTGAAGGTCTAGATTGATCAAAGAAGAGAGATCACCTCTCTTCTTTTTCTTATTCAACGATACATTTGAAACAATGAATTTATTGAAATAAAAACTATTACATCACCGTAAAAATCAGGTTTATTTCTGTTTTCTACCATTGTAAGTGCACGATCAAGCCACCTGTTTCATGGTTATTTAGAACTAAGCGCATACCATGTAATTGAGCAATTTTAGATACTATTGCCAATCCTAATCCTGAAGCTCCCACATCACTTCCACCAACTTGCGTAAACCGATTGGTAACCTCACCTAAAAACTTTGGATCAATCCCCGTTCCAGCATCAACCACTTCAAAAATTATCATTTGAGCTTGCTTAAATAACTTTACTGAAATGACAGCATTATTTGGCGAGTGCCTTAGAGCATTATCAAATAAATTACGTAGCAACGAGAGTAAAAGCGCCGAGTCTCCATTGATAGTCACCTCTTCAACATCTAAGTGAAATTCAATATTTCTCTTAAATGCCAATGGCATGAGTTGAGCAATTGCCTCTCGAATTAAAGCTGAAAAAATAACAGTTGTGGTATGTACAGACATTTGCCCCGCTTCTAAACGGGCCAACAAAAGCATTTGTTCGACCACTTGCTGATTACGCTCTACACTTTCAGATAAACGCTGTAAAATCGTTTCTCTTGCATCAGGTTGAATAAGTGCTTGTTCAACTTGTAATTTAATCACAGTAAGTGGCGTTCTTAGTTCGTGCGCTGCATCAGCTAAAAAACGCTTTTCTCTTTCTAGTGAAGAATCTACTCGATGGAATAAATCGTTTAACTCCGTTATCACAGGTTTCAATTCGTCGGGCGAATGAGGTAAATGTAACGCACTTAAATCATTAAAATCGCGTTGAGAAATTTTCTCACCTAATTCCACTAACGGTGCAAATGCTTTTTTAAGTTGAAGTTTTAATAAACATAAGGCTAAAAAAAGTGCAAAAATCAAACTGAGTAATAAACTGGCTTCGATATTGGTTGATAGCTCCTTTCGAATATCTAATCGCTCTGCAACAGCAAGCCAGCTCTTTTTGCTAGGCAGCCAAACGGTATAAACCATCCAATCATATTCCCCACCTTGAAATTGTGTTAATCCTTCTTTTAATGGTGCTAAAGCATGATTTGGGGCACTGGCCGAACGAAGGACTAAATCGCCCTCTTTACTCCAGACCTGAATTGCAATCTTCTTTTCATAGGCATGACCGTTGAAGCGTTGATCGCCTGAGCTGATATGTTCAAGTAATGTTTCATCAAGGCTTTTTTGCAAATCTATCCAATTTTGATGTGTCTGTTCTGAATCAATTAAACCCTTAATAATTCTGGTATTATCAATTAGAGTTGCGTCAAACAACTCATTTACTTCATGTTTTGTCGCAAGATAGCCTAAAATACTACTCAAAACTAATGCGAGAATAAGCGCATATAAACTTGTTCTAACAACTTGTTGTTTTATCGATAATATTTTCTGCATTACAGTTCTACTTGAACTAAATATCCAACACCGCGAATGGTTCGAATAAACTCAGGAAATAGCTTTTTACGTAAATGATGGATATGTACCTCTAAAGCATTACTTTCTAATTCATCTTTATCTAATAATGCCGTTTCCAAACGATCACGGGTAATCACCTGTCCAATATGCTCCATCAGCAACTTCAGCAAGCGATACTCTTGACGCGATAAGCTAATTTTTTGATTTAAATAAAAAACTTGATGTGAACTTGGATCTAAACAAACCTCACCAATTTTAATTTTGGTCTGCGCACGGCCACAACGTCGTCTAATTAAAACACGAACTCTTGCCAGTAATTCAGATAAGTCAAAAGGTTTTAAAACATAATCATCTGCACCAAGATCGAGACCAAAAACTCTGTCTTGAATCATGTCTCGTGCCGATAAAATCAGAACAGGCAAGTCTTGTTGCATTTCCCGTAATTGGGCAAGTAACTCAAAACCAGAAATTTTAGGTAAACCAATATCCAAAATCATCAAGTCATAGCTTGACGTTTGCAAGCAACTCATAACCCGTTCAGCATTCTTATGCCAATTTACCTCTGCACCTTGAGCTTGCAAGATTTCAGATAAAGACTCACCCAGCATAAGATCATCTTCAACTAAAAAAATACGTTGTCCACTTAGTCGATAATCCATGCTTGCCCCTCTGATTGTTCTGCTAAGAACTGTTTTGCACCCGCACCTTCTAACATTGCCAAGGTCGCTAACATACCAGCTTGAATACAGGTTTGAGCATAAACGGTAATTGAACGCGGTGCATCTTTTACAGAGGCACCTGTTAATGGATTTAAAATATGGCTATAACGAACACCATCTTTGAACAAATACCTTTTGCTATCACCACTGGTCGCCATAGCCCCTGTATTTAAATCAAAATAGGCTTGTGCTTGATTGTTTTGCTCAGGTGTTTCTAAACCGATTCGCCATGCCAAACCTGCTTTTCTTGGCCCTCTAGCTCTGAGATCCCCACCAAAATTGACTAAATAAGCTTGCTGACTTAATTGCTCAATGATTTCGGCACAACGATCCACTGCGTATTCTTTACCAATTCCACCAAAATCGAGCGACATTCCGTGAGGTAAGTAAATTTTTTTCTGAGATTGCTGCCATTTTACTTTGTCCCAACCAATATGAGGCAAAAGCTGATTGATTTGCTCAATAGTTGGAACTTGCTCTGAACCGTCAAAATGCCAAATTTTTCCAAGTACACCAGAGGTAATATCAAATTTTTTTTCGGACAATTGATATAAAATTTCAGAAAAATCAAATAATTTTGCTGTTTCCTCATCCACATCAAACCAACAATCGGTATTGCGATGTAAAGCGGCTAAAAAACTATCATCACGATAACGGCTATATTTCTGTTCAATGCGTAAACATTCTGCATAAACAGCTTGTGCGATATGTGCTGCGCTCGTCCAATCGGTATGATCTAATAACACTTGGCAAGGGCTTGCCATCGCAGTAAAGCGAATTTGATGAAGCGCATCATTTTCTTGTATTAATTCTAATCTATGAGACATCATACTCAGACTTAGTTTAAATCAGTATAAATTATGAAACCTACTACTCGAAAGTAATAGGTTTTAACAGCTTAGATTAAATTATTACCATTTAAAACTATAACCAAGTTGAACAAAGGTTGCCGATAAATCTGGTTGCAAAATTTGTCCTGCTAAATTCCCACCAATCGGTTTTAAATCTTTGGCTTTCTGATCATATTGTTCGACGCGGAAACTCAGCTCACGGTCATTTGCAAGATTCATCCCAAACTTAACACCGTAGGTCGTTGCATCAAACGCACCCAAGCGGCTATCCGCTGATGCATACTGTACGGTCGGAACAGGTTCACCTTGAGCATCTAATTCGATACCATCCCCCACTTTTAAGTAGCTATGATAGAAATCAGCAGCTGTTTGGGTATAGTAACGAACATGAGGTTCTACAAAATATTTCTCGTTAACCGCATAACGATATTTTGCATCAAATGTGTGTGATTTAACGCCCCAGTCATCCGTGGTAAAACGATATGAGACATCGGCAACATCACCACGATCAAACCCATATTTGTATTCACCAAAGAAGCTATGACGTGTTCTTTTGTCTGGACGATTTTCAAATAAGTAGAAATTATTGCCTGCCGCAAAGTCCTGATCAGCAATTAAATTGCCGTTAGCATCGACTAGCGTCAAAATTTTATATGGGTCGTTTTGGTACCCATTACTCATCGATAATGAATAGTTGAGTTGTACCAGTGAGTGACGATCAATTACTTGCGTTAAGCCAAGTAAAACATCAGAAACATTCTTGCTCTTTGTGCCTTGTTGTTTCTGTCCATCTAATTGTGGAGTTAGAGGTACAGGTGCACCACCAACAGCATCAATACTGTCATACTCAAATGCGCCACCCAATGACACAGTGGTATTCTTGTCATTAAAGTCTTTCGCAATGCTCGCATTTGCTCCGATTGATCTGAAATCGTACTCATTTGAGACATTTCCACCCACATTCAGCTTCATATCTGGTGCAATCGGTTGTTGCCAATTTGCGGATGCTGCAACACGGGTATCATGAAATTCATCATCTAATGGTAATTGGTTTGCTGGCGTTGGTTTCGCAGCATTACCTGATGGGCCTGTAAAAGTTTGTGGCACATTGGCTGATGTCGCACCGTTCGGTGAAGCACCTGTGAGTGAATCAACAACAACCTTTCCAGATAAAATATGTTGGTCGCCAAAGTCTTTTTCAAAACGAACACTCGGTTCGATAGCTTGAACACGACTATCCACCTCTTTATACATCAGCACCGCAGTATCAACTTTCCAACCTGGCTCTACGATTTTAGATAAACTAAAAGGTGAAGCAGTACTTTCTTTGCTAGATGTTGTAGTCGTTTCAGCATGTGCAACGTGACTACTTAATAAAACTGTTGAAGCCTGAGTCAAAGCAAGCGCAATGTGGCGTGCTGATTTTTTTGTTAATTGCATCCGCAACCTCCACCACCAAAACCACGACCGCCACTGGCTGCTTCTTTACTAAAATAAATATGTTCATCATAAGCTGCATCTAATGGTGCAGCATCTAATTGCATCGCTGGACGAGCCAAAATATCACGCTCCCAAGGCTTAACCCCTAAAGTTTGCATCTTCGTTGGCATATGACTACATGCTGATAACAACAGACTCGGCAATAAGATGCCTAGACTGCTTAATATCTTTAAACTAAGTTTCAAATTTCACCTCTGCTCTAAGTATTTTTATTGGAGAGTAAGCGCACAATCTCAGCCTCATACTCGGCTTCTTTGGCCTTGAAGAAACCTTGATGTTTTGCTGCTGGCTGACCATCGCGCCCAAGAATGAATGTGGAAGGCATTCCTGGTACCTTAAATTGGCTGGCTAACTTTCCTTGTTGGTCTGATCTAATTTCAAAATTAGGCTGATATTGCTGAATAAACTTGAGCGCTAATGCAGGATCTTTGTCTACATTGATTCCTACGAAGACCAATCCATCTTTTCCGTACTTGGCTTGCATTTGTTTCATCCAAGGAAAGGATTCTCGACAAGGGCCACACCAACTGGCCCAGAAGTCAATCACAACCACTTTCCCTGCATATTTCGACCAATTAATATCGCTCGCTGGCAACATTTTATTGTTCGCAGAAACTGCTGATGGTTCTGCTGCCTGAGTTGTGCTGACACTCAAAGCACCACCACAACTCAGTAATGCTAAAACTGCAATTCGCCATTTTATTTTTGCTAACTTTTGTTTTTCCCAAGCCATCGACTGACTCCACATTTTCCTCAGCTCATAGACTAATGAAATGCAATCGGTCAAACATTAACACTTGCTTAAGACAATCCAGCAATGGCTTAAGCAAGTGTTAAGGCAAGTTGTGATTAACTTCAGTACGCTTCATCCATCAAAAAATGTACGTCCGTATAAATGAAATTAGGGGATGTCTGGATGAGACTGTTCTTCAATCCGATTCAAGATGTTTATAGATCTACACTGCATATTTTTATTGTTTTAATTTTAGGTTTTTTATCACTGCAAATCGTGAATGCAGCTACACTTGATTTCTCGAAAGTTGTGGATACAACTCAAGATAGCTTTTTGCCTGTAGAACAAGCATTTTCATTAAAAGTACAACCAGATCAAAATCAAGCTGCACTAAATTTGAAATGGACGATTGCACCCAATTACAGTTTGTATCGAGATCGAATTCATGTAGAAGTCTTCACACCAAAAGATGTGACGATAGATACAAGCAAACTTGCTGGTCATATGGTATGGAAACAAGATCCTAATTTTGGACGTGTGGCTGTATTTCATGATGCTGCAACAATGAAAGTTGGTATTACGCATTTAGGTAGTAGCCAACCAGAAACAGTCCAAATCAAATTGCGTTACCAAGGTTGTGCTGATAGTGGCTTATGCTTTCCACCTGTAGATGAAGTACTCACCATTCATCCCAAAGGATTAAAATTGGTTTCTGCAACTAGTATTAAAAAGCCCAACACCACACTAGAAACCATAAGTCCTGTAAAAAATAAAGATGAAAACTACGATCTGAATAACGCCTCGAGTCTTGCTGCATTTTTAAATCATGCGAGTGTGCCACTCATTTTATTAACACTTTTAGTCTTAGGTGCAGGTCTTGCATTTACACCTTGTGTATTTCCCATGATGCCGATTCTTTCAGGTTTGATTGCAGGTGAAAAAAGTGAGCGATTAACAGGATGGAGAGGTTTTAAACTGTCCCTTGCTTATGTACTGGGTATGGCGGTGTGTTATGCCATCATGGGAACACTCATGGGGTATTTCGGTGCGAAAGCAAATCTTCAACTATGGCTACAATCACCAGCGGTACTTATCAGCTTTGCTATTTTGTTTATTGTTTTGGCTTTCGGTATGTTTGGTGTATACACCCTACAACTCCCGCATTTTGTTCAAAACAAATTAGATCGATTCTCTCAACAACAAAAAGGTGGACGCATTGGTTCGGTTGCACTGATGGGTGCACTTTCAGCACTTGTTGTTTCACCCTGTGTTTCTGCGCCTTTAGCGGGTGTATTGGTCTATATCAGTGCCACTGGTGATGCTTTACTTGGCGGAATGGCATTATTTAGTTTAGGACTAGGTATGGGAATTCCGTTGATTATTCTAGGTACCACAAGTGCTAAATTATTGCCACGCTCTGGAAGCTGGATGGAGCAAATCAAGAGTATTTTTGGTGTTGGATTAATCGCTGTCGCGATCTGGTTATTATCTCGCGTTTGGACAGGAAGTGTAACGCTATGGATGTGGGGTGCCTTACTTGGAGGCTATGGAGTTTGGTTAGGTGCTTTTGAACAAGCAAAAAACCATAAAGATCGCTTAGTCAAAGCATTTGGTCTTGGGCTTAGCATATTGGCGCTATTTTTATGGATCGGTGCTGCAACAGGCCAAGATGATCCATTACACCCACTTGCTGCTTTAAGCCATACGGCAGTATCACCCGATACCACTAAACCCGTGAATGTCGTCTTTGAAACAGTGAGCCAACCGCAAGCTTTACAAGCCTTATTAGATCAAGCCAAACAAAATAAACAGACTGTTGTAATCGATGTATCTGCCGATTGGTGTGCTGCTTGCCAAGTCATGGAACGTTCAACGTTTCGCGATAGCCGTGTGATTGAAGCATTTTCGAAATATAAAAGAATTCGTTTTGATATGAGCGAAAGCAGTCAAGTACAAAAAGAATGGCTACAAGCCATGCATTTGTATGGCCCACCTGCACTCATTTTTATCGACAATAATGGCAATGAATTAAAAAGTTTACGCGTTCAAGGGGAAATAGAAGCTGATAAACTGATTGCACATCTTAAATAAATCATCCAAATCTAGGCATCTTGAATATAATTTATTCTAGATGCCATTGCATTTTCAATGCCTCACTATATTGGATCAATATGAGTGACAACATCAATGACATTATGATTTTTAAGGACTTCATTTCTCGCCTCTACTGCAATTCTATGTCCTTCTTTGACACTTTGTTCGCCGCTGACTTCCAAATGAACATCGACAATAATCAAGTCACCCATTTTACGTGTTCTGAGTTGATGCAGACCTAGTATCCCGTCTTTCTTCAACAAAGTTGCTTTGATCGCGGCTATTTCATCTTCGTTCGCCGACTTGTCCATCAAATCATGTAAGCCCGTCCAGCTAAACTCAAACCCCATTTTGGCAATCATTAAACCGACAATTAAGGCTGCGATTGGGTCAAGAATTGGATATCCTGCGAGATTACCTAAAATCCCTAAGGCAACAACAAAAGAAGATGCTGCATCTGAACGTGCATGCCAAGCATTTGCAATCAATAAACTTGATTTTACTTTTTTGGCAATAGCGAGCATATAACGGAACAAAAGTTCTTTACAGATCAAAGCTGTTATCGCAACCCAAAGCGCCATACTATGTACTTTGGGAATTTGTTCGGGATGAAGGATCTTATGCGTAGCTGTCCATAACATGCCGATACCAACAATGAATAAGATCAGACCAAGTATAAAAGATGCTGCATTTTCAAAACGAAGATAGCCATATGGATGTGCATCGTCAGGTGCTTTTTGGCTATGACGGTTCGCCACCAATACAATAAAATCCGCAACTAAATCACTTAAAGTATGGATACCATCTGCAACTAGACCTTGTGATTTTGAAAAAATACCAATCAATATCTGTCCAATCGACAAAAAGATATTAACAACAACACTTATCCATGTTGATTTGGAAGCAGCTTTTGCTCTCGCCTCAAGATCAATATTTGATTCAATCAT
>NZ_LBMZ01000052.1:0-6091 GCF_001005525.1 Acinetobacter sp. AG1
ATCCCCTCAATTGAGGGGATTATCTTTATCACTTAAACAATCGAATCATCTAAATTCGGTGCTAACCAACGCTTCGCTTCATCCAGTGTCCAGCCTTTACGTTTCGCATAATCCTCAAGCTGATCCTGAGAAATCTTGCCAACATTAAAGTATTCACTTTCAGGGTGCGAATAATAGAAACCACTCACAGAAGAAGGTGGCATCATCGCAAAGTGTTCAGTCAACTTAGTGCCAATCTTCGCTTCCGAACCTAACCAGTCAAATAACACCGCTTTTTCAGAATGCTCTGGGCAAGCAGGGTAACCTGGTGCAGGGCGAATACCGACATACTTCTCTTTGATCAGCGCTTCATTGTCCAGAGTTTCATCGGCTTTATAGCCCCAGAACTCTTTACGGATACGTTCATGCAAATGCTCGGCAAAAGCTTCGGCAAAACGATCCGCCAAAGACTGAACCAAGATTGCTGAATAATCGTCGCCTTTGGCTTTATATTCATTTGCCAATTCTTCAGCACCAAAGATCGATACAGTGAAACCACCGAGATAATCGGTATTGTCTTTAGAAGTACTAATAAAGTCCGCTAAAGATAAATTTGGTTTGCCTGTTACTTTGTCAGATTGCTGACGAATATGCTCAAAAGTATGCGTAACTTTTTGACCTTCTTCATCAAACACGCTCACTGTATCTGCTCCTGTACGTTGTGCAGGATATAGACCAAATACAGCACGCGCATCGAAACGATTATTCTCGATAATGTCTTTCAGCATTGCTTGTGCTTGGTTATACAAATCAGTGGCCGCTTCACCCACGACTTCATCTGTTAGGATTTTCGGGAATTTACCTGCCAAGCTCCAAGAGATAAAGAATGGTGTCCAGTCAAAATATTCAACTAATGTCGCCAATGGATAGTTAGTAATAACTTGCGTACCTAAACTATTTGGAATCGGTGGCACATAGTTGTCATCCACCTTGAAACCATTTTCAATCGATTCGGCATAGCTGAGTTTGGCGGCTTTCGGTTGCTTGTTGGCTAGACGCTCACGAATCTTGGCATATTCAGCACGATGCTCGGCAATAAAATTACCACGCATTTCTTTCGAGAGCAGGGTGGTTGCCACACCCACTGCACGAGAGGCATCGGCCACATAGATCACCGCATCATTTTGATACTGCGGATCAATCTTCACCGCAGTATGTGCTTTCGATGTGGTTGCGCCACCAATTAATAATGGAATGTTAAAGCCTTTGCGTTGCATTTCTTTGGCAACAAACACCATTTCATCCAAAGATGGGGTGATCAAACCAGACAAACCGATGATGTCACATTTCTCATCAATCGCAGTTTGCAGGATTTTTTCCGCAGGTACCATAACGCCAAGATCAACGATGTCATAACCATTACAACCCAAGACCACGCCCACGATATTTTTACCAATATCGTGTACATCGCCCTTAACAGTTGCCATCAACACTTTACCTTTGGACTGGCTACCTGTTTTTTCAGCTTCGATGTACGGATTAAGCCAAGCGACAGCTTGTTTCATTACACGCGCAGATTTTACTACTTGTGGCAGGAACATTTTACCTGAGCCGAACAGGTCACCAACCACGTTCATGCCATCCATCAATGCACCTTCAATCACATCGAGTGGACGCTTGGCTTTTAAACGGGCTTCTTCGGTATCTTCATCAATATAAGTGGTGATACCTTTGACTAAGGCATATTCGAGACGTTTTTCTACAGACTCATTGCGCCATTCAAGGTTTTCAGCTTCGCGTTGCGCGCCACTATGACCACGGAACTTTTCCGCGACTTCAAGCAGTTTTTCTGTGGCATTTTGACCAGATTCACCTTGGTTCTGGTTTAGAACAACATCTTCAACGGCTTCTTTCAGTTCTTTTGGAATATCATCATAGATCGCCATTTGGCCAGCGTTCACGATCCCCATGGTCATGCCTTGCTTAATGGCATGGTAAAGGAATACCGAGTGAATCGCTTCACGCACAGGTTCATTACCACGGAAGGAGAAGGATACGTTAGAGACACCACCTGAAATCATGGCATGCGGCAAGTTCTGTTTGATCCAGCCTGTAGCTTCAATAAAATCGACGCCATAGTTGTTGTGTTCTTCGATCCCTGTTGCGACGGCAAATACGTTCGGGTCAAAAATAATATCTTCAGCAGGGAAGCCGACATCATTGACTAAAACATCATAAGAACGTTTACAGATTTCACGCTTACGTGCAGCGGTGTCTGCCTGACCTGCTTCATCAAAAGCCATGACAATAATCGCAGCACCATACTGGCGGCATAGGCGAGCTTTTTCGACAAACTCGTCATAACCCTCTTTCAAGGAAATTGAGTTAACAACAGGTTTACCTTGTACACATTTTAGGCCTGCTTCAATGATTTCCCATTTTGATGAGTCAATCATGATGGGCACGCGAGAGATATCAGGTTCAGAAGCAACCAGATTCAGGAAATGCACCATCGCATTTTGCGAATCGAGCATGCCTTCATCCATGTTGATGTCGATGATCTGTGCACCGGCTTCAACTTGTTGCTGAGCTACTTCTAAAGCTTCGGCAAACTTTTCTTCACGGATAAGACGCAGGAATTTTTTTGAACCCGTGACGTTGGTACGTTCACCCACATTGACGAACAGTGAATCATCATAAATGTTAAATGGTTCTAAACCACTTAAACGGCAGGCTGGTTTGGTTTCAGGAATTTGACGTGGCTGAATGTCTTTGACTGCATTATAGATGGCGCGAATATGATCTGGTGTGGTACCACAGCAACCACCTGTAATATTGATTAAACCGCTTTCAGCAAATTCTTTGATGAATGCTGCGGTTTGTTCTGGAGTTTCATCATACTCACCGAAGGCATTCGGCAAACCAGCGTTTGGATGCGCAGAGACAAAAGTATCAGCAACATCAGCAATGGTTTTAACGTGTGGACGCATCGCATCTGCACCCAAGGCACAGTTAAAACCGATTGAGAGTAAATCACCGTGACGTACTGAGTTCCAGAAGGCTTCTGCGGTTTGGCCTGTTAAGGTACGACCTGATGCATCGGTAATGGTGCCTGAAATCATCAACGGCAGCTCATGACCAATTTGCTTGAATACTTCTTTGACTGCAAAGATCGCGGCTTTACAGTTCAAAGTGTCGAATACAGTTTCGATCAAGAGAATGTCTGCACCACCTTCAATCAAGGCGTGGGCAGCTTCAATATAATTTTCTTTTAATTCATCAAATGTAATATTACGGAATGCAGGGTCGTTCACATTCGGTGAAATCGAACAGGTACGTGAGGTTGGGCCAAGTACGCCTGCAACAAAACGCGGTTTGTCTGGAGTTGAGTATTTGTCACATGCTGCACGCGCTAAACGAGCTGCTTCACGGTTGATCTCTGGTACGAGGTCTTCCATGTGATAGTCCGACATTGAAACACGTGTGCCGTTAAAGCTGTTGGTTTCAATAATGTCTGCACCTGCATCCAAATAAGCTTCATGGATGCCTTGAATAATGTGTGGTTGAGTTAGCACCAATAAATCATTGTTGCCTTTTAGGTCTGAGGCCCAATCTGCAAAACGTTCACCACGATAATCTTGTTCTTCTAATTTATGGCGTTGAATCATCGTCCCCATTGCACCATCAATAATCAGGATACGTTGGGCAAGAAGTGATTGTAGGGTGGTAAGCGTGGACATTCAGAAACCCCAGTCGATGATGAAGATAAAAAAGCAGGGGCATTGTAACAGAAGCGAACAAAAAGCGCGTATTTTCAGCATCAGGATGATGTGATTCATCCAGTCAGGTTGAAAATGTCATAAAAGCTTCATGAAATTGCAATAATTTCGATGAATAATGCCTAAAAAGACAACGTATATTTAGAAATATGACAAATAAGTTTCATATTTTGTTGTGTTTGTTGCAAAATCAAACAAACAGGTTTGATTGAATTTATTTTTAATTAAGATATTGTTTTTGTTGTGTAAAAATAAAAATAATCTTGGTTTAAATCAAAAAAAACATAAAAAAATGTAAGAAAAATATGAAAATTTGGCTTCATATGACAGTCCTTTGTCATATAATTGTCATAATTTAATTAAACAATACAGAGGATTTTATTATCCTCTTACCGTCTACATGAATTCTAATCTTCCTCCTGTTTCGGATTCACCGCTTGCCAGTTCTACGGCAAAATCGACGAATGTACATGTTCCTACACCGAAATTTTTTATGCCGGTGTTTTTAACAATTATTATTGCAACACTTATTTATATTGGTTTTCAGGTGAGTGCTGACTTAGCGCATGTACCACCTTTGAGTTTATATTCAGTTATTCTTCTATCTACGGCACTTTTCATTGCTTTAGGCTTTGAATTTGTTAATGGCTTCCACGATACAGCCAATGCGGTTGCCACCGTGATTTATACCAATGCATTACCTGCACCTGTCGCAGTGATGTGGGCTGGTTTCTGTAACTTCCTTGGGGTTATGGTAGCGAGTGGTGCTGTTGCTTACGGTATTATTGCTTTACTTCCTGTTGAACTGATTATGAATGTCGGCAGTGGGGCTGGTTTTGCAATGGTATTTGCTTTGTTAATTGCAGCCATTCTTTGGAACTTAGGGACTTGGTTCCTTGGTATCCCAGCATCAAGCTCTCATACTTTAATCGGCTCGATTTTAGGTGTGGGGATCATGAACCATTTATTAAATGCTTCAACTGGTGCAACCAGCGGCATTGATATGGATCAAGTCATTAAAGTGGGTAAGGCGTTATTATTCTCACCTTTAATCGGTTTTGCTTTCGCAGCAATTGTATTCTTGTTGGTTAAAACAATTTTTAAACGCCAATTAGAACTTTTTCAGCCACCAGAAGGTAATAAGCCACCACCACCTCTTATTCGTGCAATTTTGATTTTTACATGTACGGGCGTGAGCTTTGCACATGGTTCTAATGATGGTCAAAAGGGCATGGGTTTAATCATGTTGATCTTGATCGGTTTAGTGCCATTAGCATATTCACTGAACAAAAGCTTAGATGCAAATCATCTTCAATCATTTGAAAAGCTTTCAAGTCAAACAGCTGCTGTATTGAATGTAAATCAAAATGAATTATCTGATGAGAAAGCGCGTGCTGTACTCACTAAATATATTCAAACCAAAGAGCAAACACCTGAAGTTGTTCCAGCGCTTGCAAGTATGACGGAACATTTAGGAACACGCGTTGCAAATTACGGTGATCTTAAAGCTATTCCTGAGGCTGCTGTAAGCGAAATCCGTAATGATATGTATTTAAGTACCACAACTTTTAAACGTTTAGACAAAGCAGAAGCTTTACCGAAGATGGACAAAGACCAAGCTAAAACTGTCAAAGAGTATCGTAGTAATCTTGATTCATTCCTACAATACATTCCAAATTGGGTTAAAGTTGCGGTTGCACTTGCACTCGGTTTAGGTACGATGGTGGGTTGGAAGCGCATTGTTGTGACTGTCGGCGAGCGTATTGGTAAGAACCATATGACTTATGGTCAAGGGATGTCTGCTGAACTTGTTGCAATGAGTACCATTGCTGCTGCTGATGGTTTGGGTATGCCTGTATCGACTACCCATGTTTTAAACAGTGCTGTTGCAGGTACCATGGTTGCGAATAGATCAGGTTTGAACTTCGCAACAGTAAAGACAATACTTTCTGCATGGATCTTTACTTTACCAGCGACGATTTGTTTATCCGGTGGTTTATACTGGTTATTCTTACAGTTTGTATCATGATTTGATTTGCTTTAAAGCCAAATTATTTTAAAAAGCTTTGCCGAGGCAAAGCTTTTTTTATGGGTCATAAGATAGCGATAGATACGGACACAAACCAAGAATATTAGGTTCTAACTCTCAAATAGATCTGTTCTAATAAGCATTAAATGCATAATCAGAAATAGCTGTCGTTCACTGCCATGTAGGCAGCTTAGAAAGCTGAATCAATTGCAAACTGAAGAACGGTATTCGTTCACTGCCATGTAGGCAGCTTAGAAAGCAAACGCATCTATCTTTAAAGCATTTGAGGGGTTCACTGCCATGT
>NZ_LBMZ01000093.1:0-42092 GCF_001005525.1 Acinetobacter sp. AG1
TTTATTTAAGTGAACATTTTTTAGACTGATCAGTTACTTTTTATCTATTTTCTTTGTCGATAAGAACTTTTTTTAAACAATTAAGTTAAGTAGAATGTGTCTCTTGCTTCACATTTTTTGGCATTTTTGATTGAAAATACGGTTTATTAGTAAAAAAGTACAATTACTGTTGCTTTTAGCGTCAATCGCTACGAGCCAGATTTGTTACGCCATTTCAAATCATAATTTTTATGAATTAGCATTAACCATATTGAGTTATAGCAAGTGGTCGAATACATCTCGCCCAATTATTTGTGTAATAGATAATGCTGAGGCTTCGAATCAATTTCAGTCCAATATTAAACAACTTGGATATGACTATCAGGTGCAGGCTGTTAATTCAAAAGATTTTCAAAAAACAGAATGTCATGTTGTGTATTTCTCAACAACAACACCGCAACAACAACAAAACTTGATTCAAGCTTATCCATCGCGTTCATTACTGTCATTAAGTATTAATAATCCAGCATGTGAAATCGGCAGTATTTTCTGTTTATACAACAAAAAGACCTCTTCTACATTTAAAGTAAATCTAGATGCTTTGAGTTACTCCAAAGTTCATATCGACCCCCGAGTCTTAATCTTGGCGAAGAATACGGAGTAATTAAAGTGATTTCGAATTTATATCAATCTACTTCGCTACATGCTTTATTCCGTAAATCTCAATTTACGATTTTTGCAATTACTTTTTTAATTTGCTCTTGTACTTTTGCAACAATTTCCATGTTTACCATGGAAACTTATGCTAAACAGAATTTGCAACTATTAAGTCAAACCGTACTTGAACGTATTCAACCTGCTGTCGTTTTTAAAGATAAAGGTGCTATTGATCAAATCTTAGCTGACTATACAACCGATCATGCTATTCGCAGTATTCATGTGTATGACCCAGAACATCAATTATTAGCAGAAAGTACTAAGCAAATAGCGCATACCTCATTTTTACAGAGCATATTAGATCGTTGGTTCTTGCACGACCCAATTAAACTTATTGTGATGCATCATAAGAAAAAAGTTGGTGAATTGGTTTTATATGGTAGTTCTGAAAACATTTTACATTTTTTAAAGACCATCATTATTGGCTTAGCCATATCAATGTTTTTTATCGTGATTGCACTTTTATGGTCCGTTAATCTTACCTATCGCCAAATCATGCAAGCGATCAAACCATTAACCCATATTGCTCAATTAGTGAGTGATCAGAAAGCTTACAACTTACGTTTTCCAAATAACCATATTAAAGAGTTTCAAAATCTTAATACGGTATTTAATGAGCTCTTAGAGGAAATACAAGTTTGGCATACTCATTTACAGAAAGAGAATCTCCAACTTTCATTTCAAGCTCATCATGATCAGCTAACAGGCTTACCTAATCGACACTATTTTTATGAAGAATTGCTCAATATTTTTAAAAATAAGCAATTTCGTCACAATTCAGCACTGATTTTCATAGATAATAATAAGTTTAAAGCAATTAATGATCATTATGGTCATCTTGCTGGTGATGCGGTATTAAGAGAAATGGCAAATCGATTAATGCAGTCTGTCAGACAAGAAGACTTTATTGCTCGTTTGGGTGGTGATGAATTCGCAATCATTTTGCATACCATCCATCATTCTGATTACTTACAAACAATCGCTGAAGGTTTACTAGCAAGTTGTGATGAGCCTTTGGATTTTAACGGTCAACTTATCCATTTTAGCTTTAGTTTAGGGATTGCATTTTCACAGTTTGCAGACAATCCAGATGATTTAGTCATGCAAGCAGATCAAGCAATGTATAAAGCTAAAAATTTAAATCCACATTGGTTTCTTTATAAACCAGAAATTTAGGACATGTTATGCGCGCTCACACTTTTAAGATCTCCTTTGTAGCATTACTCTGCCTAACATTGGCTGGCTGTTTAAGTTTTGGTCCTTTGAAATATCGTCAAGTCAAAATGCTAAAAAAAGAAGGTTTCGTTTTAACAGAAGAAGGCTGGAGTCTGGGTCTGCCTGAACGTTTACTTTTCGACTTTAATAAAGCAGATATTAAACCTGAAAATCAAAGAGAAATCGTTCGTCTTGCCAATCAACTAAACAAATATGATCTGCAAAAATTAAAAGTTGTGGGTCACACTGATGATATTGGTAATCCTGAATATAACCAGAAATTGTCTGAAGAACGTGCTCAAAGTGTTTCTTCGATTTTCATTCATCAGGGTTTCAAACCCAATAATGTCACTGTGATTGGTCGTGGTGCAAGCCAACCTTTCGTGCCAAATACGTCTGATGAGAACCGCGCGAATAACCGCCGAGTTACGATTATTATTATTCCTTAACTTCTAATTTTTTCAAAAAGCCAACTATTTAAAGTTGGCTTTTTTAATTTATATGAGTTCAATAATATCAATGGTCGGTGGAACTCGAAATCGAAATGGAACGCCAACCATTCCAGTTCCAACTGTTACAAATACATCAGCGTGTTCATGTGTATAAAAACCTTTTTTGTGCCCTAAAATAGACACTTTTTTCATAATATACGTTGTAATCCAAGGAAGTTCTATTTGCCCTCCATGTGTATGACCAGCCAGCATTAATGGTCGTGTAGGTAATGCTGGCACCATATCTACTGTATCAGGGTTATGAGATAAAATGAGCCATGGTTTATCTTGTGGTAAGTCTGGCATAAATCGCATATTTGCTTTACCCGCCCATAAATCACCAATTCCAATTAAGCGAAACTCATCAAAATCGATAATCTGCCCTTCTATATCAATCACATTATTCTGCTCTAATGCATCTTTTAATAATGTTTGTATCGGTGGACCAGGATACTGCTCATCATGGTTACCAGGGACAGAATATACTGGGGCATGAATTTGTTTTAGTACTGAGAGTTCCTGAATCAAGCGATTCTCAGGCTCATAAGTCCAATCGCCTGCAACCACCACAATATCTGGTTTAGCTTCATTTAACTTTTTAACAATGCTTTTTAATTGACGTTCATGACCAGAAAACAATCCCACATGCATATCTGCAATTAAGGCCACTTTAACAGGTCGAATAAAATCACGATCTGGATTTAAACGGTATTGATGATGGTGAATATGAACCATATGTGGTTCAATAAATCGTGCATAAATCAATATGCTCGTTAAAAGGAAAACAAAAATACTCTCATGTAAACTGTAAAACTTAGACCAACCTGCATACAAGGTAAAAAACCAGAGAGGAACTAACAAATAAGAAAGATAAAATGCAGCTAGATGTACAAAAGCTTTGAAAGGATGAATCGTTTCAGTTCTTGCTTGATGAATCCATGCCTGAGCGAATGCCCACAAGGCTAAAACAATAAAAATAATATAAAAAACTAATATAACTGTGTCCGAATTCGACATTACCACTCTCATTAATCTGACATTAGGGCATACATCGCATCTCATATTTATAATTTTTGATGAAATGCTATACTCAAGTCCAACTTTTAATCAGTAAAGATTATGACGCAATTTTCTCATCTAAATCGCAAACATACAAAAATAAGTACAACTACTTACAATAAAAGTATGCTTGCGATTTATTGCAGTATTGCGATCACAATCACAGGATGCAGCACACTACCTAAACATAAAATAGAGCCAATACAACAATCTAACATTCAACAATTAGAAATAAATCAGACAACTTTGGCTCAGATCATTCAACCTTTAGAACAACAAAATCCTGGATTGACTGGTTATCACGTTTTATTTGAACCCCTAGAAGCGTTAGCAGCACGACTACGTTTAATTGATAAGGCCGAGAAAACCTTAGATTTGCAATATTATATTTGGGACAATGACAAAGTAGGTGCTCTTGCTTTGCATGCGCTGATTCGCGCAGCAGATCGTGGTGTCAAAGTGCGATTACTTATTGATGATAATAACGCAAAAAAAACTGAAGGAATCTTCTTAGCTCTAGCACAGCATCCAAATATTGAAGTTAAATTATTCAATCCCTATCGTTTTCGCAAATACCGTGCGCTTGATATGGTTTTAGACTTAAAACGAATCAACCGCAGAATGCATAACAAAAGTTTTATTGCAGACCAACAAGTTGCCTTGATTGGTGGACGTAATATGACGAATCAATACTACAACGTGAGTGATAACTATCAGTTTTCTGATGTCGATGTGATGTTGGTGGGCAAAGCGGTCAATGACATTTCACAGTCTTTTGACGAATACTGGAATCATAGTTACGCTTACGATGTAAGGGAAATTGTCAATCAAAATGCTCATCGCTTAAGCTATGAGAGCCTAAAACAGCAACTTGATGAGCATTATAAGAGAGCAACAGTACAGAATTATCTTGATCTGACTGGCAACTCACAGGCAATTGATTCAATTATCAGTCGGGATATTCCTTTAAACTGGGTAAAAGCTGAAGTTGTAAAAGACTCTCCTGACAAAATTAAATCAAAAGCCAAAAAACAAGAACACCTTAATTTCCAATTGATTAATCATTTAGAACAACCTGAAAAAAATATTGACCTCATCTCAGCTTACTTTGTGCCTGAAAAAAAGGGGGCTAAAATTCTCAACGATCTTGCAAAAGATGGAATCGAGGTTCGAGTGCTCACAAACTCATTTCAGGCAAACGATGTCGCTGTTGTTCATGCATTTTATGGAAAATATCGTCAGGATTTACTGGAACATGGTGTACAGCTATATGAGTTTCTTCCAGCATTAAATAAAAATGATCTCGATAAACATACCGAAGAACTCGCGAAGAAAGCAAAAGTAAATATCAAAGGACTAAGCCGTTCCAGTTTACATGCCAAACTGATGGCGCTAGATGAAAAGCAAGTTTTTATTGGCTCATTTAATTTTGATCCACGCTCTGCCTATCTGAACACTGAAATTGGCGTGCTTTTAGATAGCCCACCTTTAGCGCAGGCTGTTCATGCGACTATGGACCAAAACCTAAGTAAATATGCCTATAAATTAGTGTTAGATGCCAATAAAAAAATTACATGGCGACGTGAAACACCACAAGGTCCTGTCATCTACACGAAAGAACCTCGAATGAAATGGTGGCAGAAGGCAGGCATGAAAATTATTTCATGGCTGCCAATTGAAGGCTTTATGTAATTTAAAACGATTATTGTTATGGCTGAGTATTTAAAACTTTGCTTTGTAACTCAAGCAGCCCTGCTCGCATTTGACGATCAACTTCTTTAGTTAAGCTATCTACCGTATGGTCTGTTACAGGAATTGCAGGTAGGGTCAATAAATGTGCGGTAACTTTTGGCATTTCTAAAACACGTTGTACATGTTCTGCAAAAGACATTTCACCAATAAATGGTGCGACTAGATCTAATTCACCTTGCTGATTGACATAGCAAATCACACAAATTTGAACTGGACGTTGCGCGTCAATGGCAGCACCCAATAAGCGCCCATGTACTTTTTTGACCTGACGACCATCTGTAGTTGTGGCTTCTGGAAAGAACAAAACTGGAATATCTTGTTTTAAAAACTCTGTAATTTGTTCTTTTATTCGAATTGAGTCACCAGAACCACGCTTAATAAATAAGGTTCCACCGCCTTTTGCTAGATTACCCAAAATAGGCCATTTTTCGACTTCTGCTTTTGCTAAGAAGAAAATACGTGCTCCAGAGCCAAGTACAGCAACATCTAACCAAGAAATATGATTACTCACCCAAAGCGCTGGTTCTCGTGGAATAGTGCCATGAATCTGCACTTCGATATTAAAAACTTCGCATAAACGGCGGCAAAAATACTGAACATAACGCGTATTCGTTGGATTATTCGGATCCTTGTATAAACCGTGTCGATAAATGAGATAAAAACCTTCACCAATTGTTTCTAGACCTGAGGCTAATTTTTTACTATACAAGCTCAATTTAGAGATTAAATTTAATGGTGTGTTATTTGCTGCTGTTGCTTCTTGAGTCATAAATCATTAAAACCGTACGCATGTATGCACATTGCATTGAACTAGCTCACTTATATCATGCCCGTATCTATTTATAAAAGTTACCACCATGAGAAAAAACGAATGTGAATATAATTATTTTCAATTTTAAAAGGTTTTTTAAATTAAATATCATAAATAAATCGAATTAATAAATTAAGAGGTCATATGATGAATCCTCAACACACAACATCTCATAATCAAGTGAATATTCCTTATGGCTATGCTTTAAGAATATTTTTTGGCTGGTCAATTTTATATATCGGCACACTCGTTGGTTTTATCAAACTTCTTCATCATCATGTCATATAAATCCATGAAGCCTTTGCCCTTTGCTTGAAGTTTATTCTAGAATAAGGCTTCAATACTCAGGATATGATAACAGCGTGGAATTTTTTGAGCGGCAACAAGGTGGTGAACGAGCAATTTTAGTCAGTGTTTCTGTGCAGTTACTCGATGACCTTGATGCTGAAGAGTTTCGATTGCTCGCTCAATCCGCTGGTGCTGAAATTCTTGAACATATTTCTGTACAAAGAAATAAACCAGATCCTAAATTTTTTATTGGCTCAGGTAAAGTTGATGAAATCGCAGAATTAGTTCAGCAGCTAGAAGCTGAATTGGTCATCTTTGATCACTCTCTTTCACCAGCTCAAGAACGTAATTTAGAAAGAATTTTAAAATGCCGTGTAATTGATCGCACAGGGCTTATTTTAGATATCTTCGCATTACGGGCGCGTACACATGAAGGAAAATTACAAGTTGAACTTGCCCAACTTAAGCATTTATCAACGCGTTTAATTCGAGGCTTCACAGGTAATTTAGAACAACAAAAAGGTGGGATTGGTCTACGTGGTCCTGGTGAATCACAACTTGAAACTGACCGCCGACTCATCAAAGTACGTATTACCCAACTGAAAGACAAATTGGTTAAAGTTCAACAGACTCGATTACAAGGTCGTGCCGCACGCCAAAAAGCAGCAATTCCAACGATTTCTTTGGTTGGTTATACCAACGCCGGTAAATCGACACTGTTTAATATTTTAGCCCAAAGTGATGTCTATGCAGCAGACCAACTTTTTGCAACACTCGATCCAACCTTACGTCGTCTAGAATGGGATGGTATTGGTACTGTCGTACTCGCAGATACAGTTGGATTTGTGAGAAATTTACAGCATGATTTGGTTGAATCTTTCAAAGCGACCTTAGAAGAAACACTAGAAGCGACCTTACTTTTGCATGTAATTGACAGCAGTAGCCCTAACATGCCTGAACAAATCGAAGCAGTGGAATCTGTGCTGAAAGAAATTGGAGCCGATGCACCGATTCTTCATGTTTACAATAAAATTGATCTCAGCGGTGATACGGCAAAAATCATTTATAAAGCAGCAGATTTACCTGATCGCGTTTATGTTTCTGCGCATTCGGGGCAGGGATTGGATTTACTAAGCCAAGCTGTTCAACAATGCCTCATGGGACAGTTACAACATTTCGACTTAGTTCTCAAACCCGCTTACGGTAAACTACGCACACAACTTTATACACTCAATGTCATTCAAACTGAACAATATGATGAGCAAGGTGATTTGCATTTATCAGTTTGTATTGCTCCACAAAAATTGCATCAACTGATCAAACAAGCACATCTACCATTAGATGAAATTCTTGGAAACCAAGCAGCTTTATTTCACAGGCCTTTGGAAGAATTTGAAAAGTAAGCATCAATGTAATAATCGTTCATAAGTGAGAGTTAGAAAAAAGATGAAAGAAATTGATTGGACAGCTTGGTTTTGCACGATTCTATTAATTATTGTATTTCGTGAAGGTGCTGTTGCTATTACCACGGTCTTTCATCATCCAGAATTAGGTAATCTCGTCGGACTGATCAGCTTACTTGCAACTTTATTAATTTGGAGAAGATTTAGAAAAATCTCTAATCGTCTTATAGATACCAACAACAAAATCATGAAAGAAAGTGCTTTTGCATTTTTGCCGATCTGTGCTGGCTCCTTGATCATGTTGGTACATTTAGGCAAAGAAATTCCAATCTTTTTATTTGTCTTAACCCTGAGTACTTTATTGCCATTGTGGATTTACGCCAAAATGGCGAAACGCTGGTTATAGGAGTTCATGAATATGTTGATGGTTATATATGGATTCGTGATTACATTAATCAGTTATCTCATCGCAAAACCTTTAAACAAAAAAATTCCACAAATTCCATTAATTGTTTTTGCGATGTTTATCGTGATTGGGCTACTCGCAATTTTGGGTATTCCTTATGAACATTACATGAATAATGTGAATAGTATATTTAATCATTTACTTGGCTACGTTACTGTGGCTTTAGCCATCCCTTTAGCTGCGATGCGTTATGATGATTTGCCAATTAAATCAATGATTGGCATTTTGTGTTTTGCAAGTATCAGTGCAGTTGCATTACCGATGGGACTTGCATATTTATTACACATGTCAGAACCAACAATTATGGCTTTTGCGACCCGAGCTGTAACGACGCCTATTGCTCTGAATATTGCCACACTATTACATGCTCCTCTGATGATGGTATCGCTGATTGTGATTTTATCTGGAGTCATTGGCGCCGCATTTTCTCCGTGGATTTTAAAACATATCCATGATGAACGGGCTTCAGGCTTAGCTTTAGGTTTGGCTGCTCATGCAATTGGTACAGCACAAGCATGGCAGCGAGGCCCTGTTACAGGTCGTTATGCTGCTTTTGGTATGGCTGTAAATGGTGTATTTACTGCTATATGGCTACCCACTTTTATTTTGTCTCTTTCTTAATTTGTCACACAGATGTCAATTAATATTGAACTAGTTGTCAAAAATCCTACATAATGAAAGTTCAAACGTTAAAAGGATTTTTAATGATGGGCAAACAATTATTAGGCGCGTTGATTCTCTCTGCGGTAAGCAGTTTTAGCTTTGCAGAAGATATTACAGGTATGTGGCAAAGTATCGATGACAAAACTGGCGCACCAAAAGCTTTGGTTGAGATTCGTCAAGAAGCGAACGGTACTTATGCGGGTAAGATTGTAAAGATTACTCCACGAGCAGGTTACACACCTAAAGAAATATGTGTGGACTGTCCTGCACCATATACCAACAAACCAATTTTAGGCTTAGATGTTATGACAGGCTTAAAACATGGTGAAGGAATTAACTACGTTAATGGACGTATCCTAGATCCAAATACAGGTAAAGTTTATAGTATGAAAGCAAAATTAAGTTCAAATGGTAAACGTTTACACTTACGTGGCTATCTTGGGATATCTGCATTAGGTCGTAATCAGATCTGGATTCGCGCAGAATAAAATTTTAGAGCTATCAATTGCGCCAGCCATCTCCGTATTTGATCAAATTGATCACGGTTTAGCACTATAAAACACCTTTTTTTCGTTCTGAATGAAAGGTGTTTTTTCTTAAACATTAAAAAAAAAATTCATTGAAATTTCAATTATTAAAAAAATACACAAATGTAAAATAATGATTGAATGTGTTATTAGAAATCCGAAATAATAGAGAGACAATAATAGTGGCTGAGTAGCTTAACATGTACACAAAACTGATTACGTTTTTCTTCTTATTTAGTCTTAGCCATCTGACTTTTGCACAGGATATTATAGGTACTTGGCAAAGTATTGATGATCTAACTGGAGCACCCAAAGGGCAAGTTGAAATCACCCAAGAAGCCGATGGGACATATATTGGTAAAATCACTAAAATTACGCCACGCACAGGTTATATACCAAAAGAATTTTGTACGGGCTGCCCTGCTCCTTACACCAACAAACCTATCCTCGGTTTGACTGTTATCACCAAGTTAAAGCATAAAAAAGACTTATCTTATTCTGGTGGCAAAATCTTAGATCCAAACAGTGGTCGTATTTATAGTCTTGCAGCAAAAGTAAGTAACAATGGACAACGTTTACACTTACGAGGATATGTAGGCGTATCAGTATTAGGTCGTAGTCAAATTTGGATTCGTGTGAATAATTAAAAATCTAATCAATAAAAAAGCCCTCAAATTGAGGGCTTTTTTATATTTCTATAACTGTAGTTTAATGGCTTTGCAACTTTGCGTAGTCAATCAAAACATTTGCAGCTTCTGTAATAAAGGTTTCTTCTTCTGGCAATGCTGGTCGTGCATAAGCTTTCATTTTGGCACGTGACTCAATTAATGCATCAATCGAAGCCTGATAGCTTTCCCAGTTGGCATAAGGTGCCTGACCTGTCGCTATACGACGCTGATTTTCAGCATTGAGTGTTTGCTTTTCTAAATCAATTAGCTCAGCCCGACGCTGAGCAATATCTAACTCAACTTTTTTCTGATCAGAACTTTTTTGTGCAATCAGTTTTCGAGCTTCTAAATAATTAAATTGTGAATCAGCTTTCACCCGCTGTTCAGAAGATTGGGTAAGCTTAGCAATATACGGTTGTACAGAACCTTCGCGTTTGAAAGGTGCTGTTGGAATGGTATCCCATTTCAATGCATTTTTAGCTTTACGCTCACCAAACTCCTCATTGTAAATATCAACAAGTTTGATATCAGGAATCACGCCTTTGTTCTGCGTACTTCCACCCGTGACACGATAGAATTTACGTTGAGTTAGTGTTGCCTGACCATGTGCTAAGGAGTCTAGTTGAACCTGAGCGGTGCCTTTTCCTGTCGTAGTACTACCAATGATAATACCGCGCTCATAATCTTGGATTGCAGCAGAATAAATCTCACTCGCAGACGCAGATGCTAAGTTAACGAGCACAGCCATTGGCCCAGCATAAATTTGCTCTCCGCCATCAGTGTCTTCAAAGACATTCACATTACCATTGCCATCCCGAATTTGTACGACTGGACCAGACTTAATCACCTGACCCAGCATACGAGCAACTTCTTCTAATGAACCACCTGGGTCATTACGTAAATCAACCAGAACACCTTCTACTTTCTGTGCTTTGAGCGATTCAAATGCTTTTGCTGTATCTTCTGAAACTGAACGATATTCAGTACCAGCTCGACGTGAACGATAATCAAAATAGAAAGATGGAATTTCAATCACACCGAAAAGATGTTTTTTTCCATCACGTGTAATTTCAACTGTTCGTGAACGAACACCCGCATCCTCTTCCTGAATTACATCTCGGACTAAACTCACATTACGTGCTTGGCTCATGGAAGCACCCGCACCGAGTAAGCGAACCGTTACTTTAGTTCCACGCTTACCACGAATCAATCCAACAATTTCTGAACTCGACCAACCAATGACATCAATCATTTTTTCGCCATCTTGGGCAACGCCAATGATTCGATCTCCTGATTTGATTTGACCAGATTTACTCGCTGGCCCACCTTCAACAATGGTTTCAATCTTGGTGTAATCTTCATTGCCTCGTTCTGGGCGAATGGATACCCCAATGCCTTCAAGTTGCAATGTAGTCTGGCGATTTAACTCCATCGCATCAATAGGAGGGTAATAATTACTATGTGGATCGTAGGTTGCCAACATTGCATTTAATGTTTTATCTAAAACATCATCGCTCTTTACACGACCAATACGTTCAAGCTGGCGCGTATAACGTTTTGTCAGAGTTTGTACTGGTGTTAAATCCTCTGGACCAGTTAAATCCTGACCATTTGCAAGAGATGGATCTGCTTTCAAAGCTTTTTGCTTCGCCTGCTCTTCTTCTTTGCTAATCGTTAAATTAATTAACTGAGACACCAACATTCTCTGCCAATGCGCTTGTTGCTCGGCAGAGGTCTGAAAATAAGGCGCTTTTTCGCGATCAATATCAAGGTAAACACCTTTTTGCTGTAAATTTTGTGGCTTCTTCAATTCAGCCAACATAAATTCGTAGAACTGTTTCAAGCGTTCACGATATTGGGCATGAATCGCAAAAGGTCCCGTCAGGTTTCCTGCTTTTAATGAGCTACCAAAATTTGAACCATATTTATTTTTATATTCTGAAACTTCACTGCTCAGAAATAATGAATGATCTGGATCTAAGCTGTCCAAATACATATCTAGAATACGATTTGATGTCGCAGCATCTAAACGCATATTCAGATAATGCTGACGATCAACTAATGTTGCCAACTGGCGTGCGACCAATGCTTGTTCTTGTGATGGCTTGATCACGGTTGAAACAACAGGAGCTTCCGTTGCCGCAAATGCCTCATTCATTGTATGAGAAAAAAATAAACCACCAGTCGCGATTGCAACTGCACACGCTATCATTTGAAGTTTCATAAAATTTTGGTACTTCCTTGGATATGGCAATTATTACATGCTAGTACGATCAATATGAACATATTTTATTCAATATTTTTACCAAACTGTAGTACAGGTTGATCATTATAAATAAATGACCAACAAGCACTTATCATCAATATCATGTAGTTTTATCATATTCTGTACTGACAAAATGTAGCAAATCATTGCACAATTTAGCTATCGCTTTTTTACATCAAAATTCAAATGGAATCTATATGATCGGCGCATTGATGCTAGACGTTGCTGGCACAGAACTTACTCAAGAAGATATTGAACTATTACAAGCTCCGCAAGTCGGTGGCATGATTTTATTTGCACGAAATATTGAGTCTCCTCAACAAGTTCGCGCTTTAACTGATCATATGCGCCAAGTCCGTCCAGATATTCTGATTGCTGTCGATCAAGAAGGTGGGCGTGTTCAACGTTTAAGACAAGGCTTCACCTTGTTACCTGCAATGGGGCGACTTGGTGAACATTATGTACATCATCCTGAACAAGCAATTGAGTTAGCCCAACAATGTGGTTGGTTAATGGCAACCGAGGTTCTCGCCGTAGGTATCGATTTTAGTTTTGCTCCAGTCTTAGATCTCAATGATATTAGTGATGTGATTGGTGATCGAGGCTTTGCTAAAAATATGCAAGACATCGTTCCACTGGCTGATGCCTTTATGCGTGGAATGAAACAAGCAGGCATGGCAACAACTGGAAAACATTTCCCTGGACATGGTTCCGTAAAAGCTGATTCACATGTCGCTGCGGCGATTGATAGTCGCTCATATCAAGAAATTTACGACAAAGATATGCAAAGCTTTATCAAATTAATGCCTCAACTTGATGCTTTAATGCCTGCGCATGTGATTTATGATCAAGTCGATCCAAACCCGGCTGGCTTTTCTTCATTCTGGCTGCAAAATATCTTACGCCAGCAGTTCAAATTTGACGGCGTTTTGTTCTCTGATGATCTCAGTATGCAAGCCGCATGTGTTGCTGGTGGTGCTGATGCACGTATTCAAGCGGCATTAAATGCGGGTTGTGATATGGGATTGGTTTGTAATGATCGAACAGCAGCATGTACAGCTTTAGATGGCATTCAAAAATTGGCTTTACCAAATCAACAACGTCTAGAGCGTATGCGCGGTAAAATTCCAAACATCCAAGTGGGTTCAACACTAAATTTAGATCAAAATTGGCAGAACGTAAAAAAAGTCATTGAAGACTTTAAGAATTCGTTTTAACTTGCCAATAAGCAAAAGATGATTTAACACGCCATCTCTAATTGATCTATTTGAAAATGAATAGATCAATTTCCTCGCGCAAATGGGTTGTGCATGGGAACAGAATAAAATGAAAAAAATTGAGTCTAGGACAGATGACACAACAACTTTCGAAACACCGCCATATTTCGTTTACTGCACACTATACCGGCTATATTTGGTATCAAATGGGCATTTCCCACCCTGCATTAGCGACAACTAAAGGAAAAACACTAGCAGCCTTAGTCCATCCGATTGAAAGTTGGGCAGAAAAGTATGTTGGTGGAAGTATGCGAACAACGTTGAAACAACGCCATACCATGCTTGATACGCATTTAGAGCAATTGATTAAGCAATATCCAAACCTACAAGTACTTGAAATTGCATGTGGCTTATCGCCACGAGGTTGGTGGTTTAGACAGCATCACCCAGACATTTGCTATCGTGAACTTGACTTACCAGATATGGCCGCAACAAAACAAGCAGCTTTACAACAAATTGAACCACATGTTGATGATGTCCTATCAGTTGATTTATTTACAGAAGCATTTGCAAACGTATTTAAAGTCTTTGACCCTAAACGACCTTTGGTGATTATTAGTGAGGGCTTAATTAACTACTTTGAAAAGCCACTACTTCAGCAACTTATTCAAGCAATTGCGATCTATGGTCGCGACTTCAAAGAACTTCATTATTTAACAGATCTTTATCCCGAACCCACTCAAAATAAATTAGCAACCATTATCTGGAATAGTAGTCGTTTATTGAAATTAATGTCACGCAGCGCTTTTAGCTTCCACTTTAAGACACCAGCAGAGGTAGAGAATTTTTTTCATGAAGCCGGTTTTAAGCAAGTTGAAGTACTTCAACCTAAAGAGTTCTTTGAACAAACACGTTTAGAAAACAAGGAACAGCATCTCGGTGATCTTGTTTGGATGATTCGAGCCACCAATAAATAAAAGTCAAAAAAAAGAGAAGTGAATTCAAAACACTTCTCTTTTAAAATTCTATTAAAAATAATTAAATTTGTTTCTGACGCTCAATAAAACGAGACAAACGATCCGCAACGTCGAAACTACCGTGTTTAAACAAGATACGTAAACCCTGTTCGGTTGCCTCAAATGTTAAACATTCTATTTTAAACTCACCTTCTTCATCAGCTAAATGTAAGGCTAAATCTCGTGGATGCTGGCTAACAAAATCAAGCTGATCCAAATGATCAAGTTTTAGGTACACGCCAAAGAACGTAATATCTACAATCTTTACTGCTACTTCGGTATCTGAATGTCGATGTGATAATTTAGTGTCTGGTTTTAAAACAGGAATACGTTCTTCACCACGACGCTCAATGTTTTTCATCTGTTCGCGGTTCATTGGAATAATACCATCAAGATTGTCGATGGATTCTCCCTTTAAAAACGTAGTAAAAAGCGTCATCGTTTCTTTGCGGCGTTGTAATTGTGGCACATGGTCTGCATTGGCAATCAACGCAAATTCCATATTATTACATTGCAAAGCAAAGTCAGCATTTTCATGTGGCAAAGTAAAGCTATCGTACTGCCCTGCTGCAACAAGAGTTTTACACTGCGCAACCGGTACATTGCTTAAACGGAGTAGTCGATTGCAATTAATCTCGTAACGCTCACGTTCAGTTGCAGTAAACTCTGCCATCTGTCTAAAGAATAAACGTTTTGCCGTTGGAGACATACGAGTTTTATCAAGCTTCGCATGATTCACAAGATACAAAATAACTGCTTGCCCAAACTCCTCCATACGATCTTCACGCATCAAGTGTAAAGATTCCTCGAGCAGCATACGCCAGCTTTTACGGGTTTTTTGCATCACACCCATCAAGACCATGCGATCAATCAGTTCAGGACGTTGGTGTGCAAATGAAGATGCAACAACTGAACCCAACGACATGCCCATGACCGAAACTTTATCAATCCCAACAATATCAAGCCATTGACCCAACATTTTCGATAAATCTGGTAATTCAAGAATTCCTGCTGACTCGCCTGTATCCACATTTCGAATCTGCTGATTTGCGCCCATTGATGGTAAATCAATCAATATGACAGGCCCACTCTCAAAGAGTTGCTCAACACAATACTTATAAGAGTTAAAATTTTGAAATGCGCCCCCGACAATTACAATTGGCGTGTTGTAGATCGTCTTAGGATCTGCAATTGCCATATATTCAATTTTCCAACCATCTATCCATGTAGTACGCGCTGGTTGTTTAAAACTGTTTTTATTGTATATGTCGAAAAAACCAAACCCTGTGTAGGTATGGTTTAAATCCGAGTCCATTTGGATTATGGAATTCATATCCTTCCTCCATCCTTGTTTATTTTTTTGCTGTAATTAGTCTCATTTTTAGTGAGTTCTAGTTACAAGTTAACAAATTTATAAAATTTGTATTACATTTATCCTATACATTTTTCATTCTATACAAATGCATGATTTATACGCAATCATTTCCTTAACCACTTATCTTGTTTAGATCAATAATATTTTGCAAAATATGTAATCAGCTTGTAAATTCAATTTTAAATCAAAAGAACTGCTCAAAATTTACAATCTATAATTTTTTGAATTATCAGTTCAGCCTATTCATTGTTCAGCATTTGACTGTTACTATCATTATAAATATATGCAATCGTCAAAATGCTATGCAAGATTCTATTCAAAACTATATGCAACAGGTTGGTACTCAGGCACGTCAAGCGTCTCGTATCTTAATGAGCGCATCAACGCATCTAAAGAACCATGCTCTGTCTGCAATTTATACTGCTTTAGAAAATAATCAAGCACAAATTTTGGCAGCCAATCAAATTGATATGCAAAATGGTCACCAACGTCAATTAGATTCTGCCCTCCTTGATCGTCTTGAACTCACTCCTGCTCGCTTTAAAGGCATGCTACAAGGGTTAAAAGATGTTATTGCACTTGTTGACCCAATCGGTGAAATTACGGATTTAGCTTACCGTCCATCGGGTATCCAACTGGGTAAAATGCGGGTTCCTTTAGGTGTAATCGGCATGATCTACGAATCGAGACCGAATGTTACCCTTGAAGCCGCATCATTAGCACTAAAGTCAGGAAATGCCATTATTCTACGCGGCGGTTCAGAAGCGATTGAATCGAATAAAGCAATTGCAATAGCAATTCAACACGGTTTACAAATTGCAGGCTTACCTGAACATGCTGTTCAAGTGATTGATACACCTGACCGCGCAGCAGTAGGTCATTTAATCACAATGACTGAATTTGTAGACGTGATTGTTCCTCGTGGCGGTAAAAGCTTGATTGAACGTGTAACGAATGAAGCGCGTATTCCTGTGATTAAGCATTTAGATGGCAATTGCCATGTTTTTGTTGAAGCACAAGCAGATTTACAAAAAGCATTACCAATTGCGCTCAACTCAAAAACACATCGTTATGGCGTATGCAATGCGATGGAAACATTACTTGTTGATGAAGCAATTGCAGAAGATTTCCTGCCAAGTATTGCTGAACTATACGCAGATAAACAAGTTGAACTAAGAGGTTGTGCGGAAACACAACGTATCTTAGGTGAGTCTGTTAAAACAGCCACCGAAGAAGATTGGTACACTGAATATTTAGGTCCTATCCTTGCAATCAAAGTCGTTACAGGTATGGATGAAGCAATCGAACATATTAATAAATATGGTTCTCATCATACCGATGCGATTATTACTGAAAACTTTAGTCTAGCACGTGAGTTTCTCGCACGAGTTGATTCAAGTTCAGTCATGATCAATGCTTCAACCCGCTTTGCTGATGGCTTTGAATATGGTCTAGGTGCAGAAATAGGAATTTCAACAGACAAAATTCATGCACGTGGTCCAGTTGGTCTGGAAGGTCTAACCTCTCAGAAATGGATCGTATTTGGTGATGGTCAAATACGCCAATAAGGCATGTACATCCAAGTAAAACTCTGCACGATAAAGCTCATTTATTTGATCTTTATCGTGTTTTTCACATATTTTCATACAAAAACACTGATCAAAATAAACAGATTCATCCTAAGAAGTTTCTATTTACACTCTATAATCATTAGATTCAATTATAAATCAGTTGTATAGGCTAAAGTCTATCTTCGCCAATATGACAACCCATGTTAAAACATTGCACGTGATTGCTCTGCTCGACACGTTGCAGCAAGATCAAAAGTGTTCGTCATAAAATTTAAAATTTGTTAGGTGTTCAAACGTGGCTAAATCTGTACTTGTAATTAACTGTGGTTCATCTTCAATCAAATACGCGCTTATCTCAGAACGCCGTGAAGATCGTATTTATGGATTAGCAGAAAACTTAGGTTCTGCTGAAGCGCGTATCAAAGGCGTTACGATTGGTGGTGAACCACTTGAACTTTCGATTCCACATGCAGATCACGCCAAAGCACTTGAGACTCTTCTTGCACGTTTAGCGAACTACAATCCACAAGCGATTGGTCATCGTGTTGTTCATGGTGGCAATTTAACCAAAGCAGAACTATTAACACCTGAGATTGTAAGCCGCATCGAAGCTGCAACACCACTTGCACCTTTGCACAATCCTGCACATTTGATTGGGATTGAAGCAACCATGCGTTTGTTCCCTGAATTACCTCAGGTTGCTGTATTTGACACTGCATTCCATCAAACCATGCCTGAACATGCGTATCGTTATGCTTTACCGCAAAATTTATATACTGAACACCATGTCCGCCGCTATGGTTTCCATGGAACAAGCCACGCTTATGTGACTGAGCGTGCGAGTGAACTTGCTGGTGCAAAAAATCAAGGGGGCTGGCTCAGTGCTCACCTAGGAAATGGTAGTTCAACTTGTGCCGTTTGGAATGGTCAAAGTCTTGATACTTCTATGGGCATGACTCCATTAGAAGGTGTAGTGATGGGAACACGTAGTGGCGATGTTGACCCAAGCCTACATTTATTCCTTGCAAGTAATTTAGGCTGGAGCATCCAGAAAATTGACAGTATGTTGAATAAAGAAAGTGGCTTGCTTGGCTTATCTGGCCTTTCAAACGATATGCGTACTTTAGTTGAAGCTTCGGGTAATGGTCATGAAGGGGCAACACTTGCGATTGAAGTATTCTGCTATCGTTTAGCAAAATCATTATCTGCTTTGAGCTGTGGTTTGCCTCGTTTAGATGGTTTAGTTTTCACGGGCGGAATCGGTGAAAACTCAGCTTATGTTCGTGAAAAAACCTTGGCTTATCTACCACACTTTGGTTTGCAATTTAGTGCAGAAAAAAATAATGCTTTAGCACGCGGCACTGAAGGTCGAATCGATAATGGCACAGGTCCACAGATTTGGGTTGTACCTACAGACGAAGAAGGACGCATTGCGAAAGAAACGCGTCAAGTCGTTGAACAGCTCGCTTAATTCACAAAAATTTAGATAAATTTTAAGGTTCTTATGAATACGATTTTACTGATTCCAACAGGTGAAGGGGTTGGTCTTACATCTGCCTGTTTAGGAATGATCTACGCTTTAGACTGCAAAGGGATTAATGCTGGTTTTCTTAAACCATTTTCTCAATTAGCAGATTCAACCGTTGATCGCACTGCAACACTTTATCGTCATTTATTTCAACATCAATCTGTTGAACCGATTGCTTATGAAAAACTCACCCAGCTTCTTGGTTTAGGCGAAACAGATGAGCTACTTGAAGAAGCTGTTGCACTACATCGTAAAATCTCAGCCAATCACGATGTGATTATCGTCGAAGGTCTCGTACCTAATGGACAAGATCACTTTGCCAGTGAAATTAATGCCGCACTTGCACAAGCACTCGATGCGCAAGTTGTTTTGGTCAGCACAGCGGATTTAGCTGACCCACGTAAAACAGCTGAAAAAGTTGATGCACATTTGCGTCAATTCGGAGGTGCTGCATCAGCGCGCACCACAGGCGTTTTATTTATGCGAACCAAAGGCCTTCCTGAAGGTACAGCAGAAATCCCTGTCACACTTGATCCAAGTTTGCGTTTAGATAAGCAAATAGCTGAATTTTCAATACAATTACAACGTTACAATCGTTTTATTGGAACAAGTGAATTACCTATCATTGGTTTAGTGCCATTCAGTAATATTCTCAGCGTACCGCGTAGCTTAGATATTGTCACTGTTGTTAATGGAACTTGGTTAAATGAAGGTGAAGCAAAACAACGCCGTATTTTACATACCAGTTTAATCGCATCTGATATTGAAGCCGAATTACATAAATTTGTTGCTGGCGAACTCATCATTAGTGCATCTCAACGTACAGATGCCCTACTTGCAGCAAGTCTTGCAAGCAGTAATGGAATTCCTTTGGCGGGTTTAGTTTTAACTGAACAGGCTGCTCCAGCCGAGAATATTTTAGAATTTTGCCAAGGTGCTATTAAACAAGGTCTACCGATTTTACACACTTCGCTAGACACATTAGAAACAGCACAACGCCTATATCATTTTGGCAATGAAATTCCTGTAGATGATATTGAACGTGCTGAACAAGTGACGCGTTTTGTTTCAAGCCATCTTGATAATAGTTGGCTCGATCAACATACCCAGAACAACCTGAATCCACGATTATCTCCATCTGCATTCCGCTACGAGCTGGTACAAAAATCGATTGCTGCGAAAAAACGCATTGTACTACCTGAAGGTGATGAACCTCGTACTGTACAAGCCGCAGCGATTTGCCAATCACGTGGTATTGCTGAATGTATTTTATTAGCGAAACCTGAAGCTGTTGCTGAAGTTGCTAAAGCGCGTGGTATTCAGCTTCCAGCTGATTTGCAAATTATTGATCCCGATAGTATTCGTGACCAATATATTGAACCTATGGTTGAATTACGCAAAGGTAAGCTAGATGCATTACAAGCAAAAGCCCAGCTACAAGATACTGTAGTCCTTGGTACAATGATGTTAGCACTTGATCAAGTCGATGGCTTAGTATCTGGCGCAATTCATACAACTGCCAATACCGTTCGCCCTGCATTTCAATTGATTAAAACTGCCCCGAACTATTCACTAGTTTCATCAATCTTCTTTATGTTGTTGCCTGATGAAGTTTATGTCTACGGCGATTGTGCTATTAATCCAGATCCAAATGCTGAACAGCTTGCTGAAATTGCGATTCAATCTGCAGACTCTGCTAAAGCCTTTGGTCTTGATCCGCGTATTGCAATGATCAGTTATTCCACAGGCACGTCAGGCGCAGGTGCCGATGTTGAAAAAGTGGCTGAAGCAACCAAGATCGCCCAACAACGTCGTCCTGATTTACTGATTGATGGCCCTCTACAATATGATGCGGCTTCAGTTGAAAGCGTTGGACGTCAAAAAGCACCTGAATCTAAAGTTGCGGGTCGTGCCAATGTATTTATTTTCCCTGATCTCAATACTGGTAACACCACCTATAAAGCAGTACAACGTGCAGCGAATGTGGTAAGTGTCGGCCCAATGCTGCAAGGTTTAAACAAACCTGTGAATGACTTGTCTCGCGGTGCTTTGGTTGATGATATTGTATTTACCATTGCCTTAACGGCGATTCAGGCAAAACAACAAGACTAAACTCATATCGTTATATTAAAGCCATTAACTCATTCAAAAGTTAATGGCTTTTTTATTTATCCAGCAATCAAGCATTTTTTGAAGAACTTATACGCTTTAACTGCGGAATTTTTACAAAGAAAATCGCATTACCACATAAGATTAAGATCACTCCGATCACCGCATTCATTTGCCAGTGATAATCTTCCCAAACTGTTGAGATCAGCAAGGCAACTAAAGGAAATAACAAGGTACTATACGCGGCTTTGCCTGCCCCAATCCGTCCAACTAAATAGAAATAGGCAGTAAAACCAATCACTGAACCAAAGATGGCTAAATACAATAAAGCACTCACTGCACTGAATGACATACCGGGAAAAAAGTCATCCTGTCTTAACCATGAAATCACAGCCATCAACAACGAACCATACAACATGGCATACGCATTGGTGGTGAAAATATCCAGCCCATGTTTTTGATGGCGAGTACTGATCATATTTCCCAAAGAAAAACCATAGGTTCCTAAAATGCACAGTCCAATACCAATCAATGTATTGCTATTTAAAGTGGTGCCCACCACGTCATGCCAAAATAAGGCAATAATGCCAAGTACACCTAATAAGGCCGCAGGATAAAAGCGTGTCGACACCTGCTGGGCAAAGAAGAGTTTGGCGTTGATGGTGTTAAAAATGACCGCCATAGAGAAAATAACAGCCTCTAAACCGCTGCTGATATATTGCACCGCATAATAAAAACAGACGAAGTTAAAACCAAAAATACAACAGGCTTGCAGCATACAAAACAGATGATCTTTGCCAGCCAATTTCTGTAGCTTCCGACTCAAAGTGACAAAAGCAAATAACACTATGGCAGAAATAAAAAAACGCCAGAACACTGCGACACTGGCTGATATTCCACTTTGTTGCTGCAGACTAATCGCAATCCATGTTGTGCCCCAAATCACTACAACCAAACCATATAACAGCGCATTCATATCATTTAAACCAAACTCAATTACCTCGACAGCTATTTTGCTGGTTTTATCGTAATCATTACTTGCATCATCTTGCGGTGATTATCATGGATTTGCGTTTTTCTAGAATTTTTTTGACCAGATGACAAAACTGGCTGAACGTTTTACACTAAACTAGATGATATTTGGCACTGCGTATAGAAGATGAAATATCAGATTCTAGATCAATTACAGCAATACAAAGCGCAATTGCTCGACTCGGTTGAACTGGGTTCGGGTATGCAGTTGGCCATGTGGCAAAATAACCAAGATCGTGTCAGTGTCTGTAGCAATCACCATACCTTGAGTATGTATATTCAAGGCGGTTATGAAAGTTACCAAAAGACGCCGCAGGGTTGGCACAACGGTGGCGGCCCTGACCGTATGTGCCTGATGCCACAAGATTTCGAGTCCACTTGGGATCTCCGTGATCCACTCACCTTCGTACATCTTTACTATACTGAACAGCACTTACAACGTGTGGCAGAACAAGTCTGGGATCGCGAACCGAGTCAGATCATTTTAAATCCACAAATTTTTGTGGCTGACCCTCAAATTTCGATGATTTATCGGCACTTTTTACTCAATGGTGCATGGCAAGATCGTGAAAACCATTTGCAGATGAGTACCGCAACGACGCTATTACTCAATCATCTGATCAAAAATTATAGTCATGCCCAATGGCAAGCGCCTGAAGTCAAAGGGGGGCTCTCGCCTTATGTGCTTAAGCAATTATTGGAATGGATTGATCAACATCTCCATTTGAGTCTGACCTTGTCTGATCTGGCTCAACAAGCGCAACTCAGTGAATATCATTTTGCGCATATGTTTAAACAATCGATGCAGATGCCACCGCATCAATATGTGATGCAACGCCGTCTTGAGCGTGCTCATCAAGCACTTGAACAGACCGCAGCGAATCTGACAGAGATCGCAGTGCAATATGGATTTAGCTCAAGCAGCCATTTTAGCCATCGCTTTAAGAAACAGTTTGGCTATCCCCCATCTCAACTGAGAAAAAACTAAAATCCAAAGCACATCTTTTGTTGCTGCAATTTAGATCGAAGGCTCAGTTTAGACCTTTAGCCAAATCTAAGCTAAAACTCCCACATTCATTCCTTTTTGTCATATAATTTAGCCCGCCAGCTAATCGCCCGCTCAAGAGAAATTTGATATGACAACGATCAT
This sequence comes from Acinetobacter sp. AG1, assembly GCF_001005525.1. Classification (NCBI taxonomy): domain Bacteria; kingdom Pseudomonadati; phylum Pseudomonadota; class Gammaproteobacteria; order Moraxellales; family Moraxellaceae; genus Acinetobacter; species Acinetobacter sp. AG1. The sequence continues at coordinate 23,304 of NZ_LBMZ01000093.1, forward strand.
CAAACAAGATGACTTGATTACATCAATCAAGGATGCCCTGCAGTTTATTTCTTACTATCACCCACAAGACTTCATCCAAGCGATGAGCCGTGCTTACGATCGTGAAGAAAACAAAGCTGCAAAAGATGCTATTGCCCAAATCCTGATCAACTCACGTATGTGTGCTGAAGGTCACCGACCAATCTGTCAGGATACAGGGATTGTTAACGTTTTCCTTGAAGTTGGCTTAGACGTTAAATTTGATTTAACCATGAGCTTGGATGATGCTGTAAACGAAGGTGTACGCCAAGGTTACCTAGAGAACTCAAATGTACTCCGTGCGTCTGTTTTAGCAGATCCAGCTTTTGGTCGTAAAAACACCAAAGACAATACGCCTGCCGTAATTCACTACAAACTCGTTCCTGGTAATAAAGTTGATATTACCGTTGCAGCGAAGGGTGGCGGTTCAGAAAATAAATCTAAACTTGCGATGCTCAACCCATCTGATTCAATCGTGGATTGGGTGCTTAAAACTGTTCCAACCATGGGTGCAGGTTGGTGTCCACCAGGTATGCTCGGTATTGGTATCGGTGGTACTGCTGAAAAAGCCATGATGCTTGCAAAAGAAGCACTTATGGAAGAAATCAACATGGACGAATTACTTCGTCGTGGTCCACAAAGCAAAATGGAAGAACTCCGTATCGAGATCTTCGAGAAAGTAAATGCATTGGGTATTGGTGCACAAGGTCTTGGTGGTTTAACCACAGTTCTTGATATTAAAATCAAGGATTACCCATGCCATGCGGCAGGTAAGCCAGTCGGTATGATTCCAAACTGTGCTGCAACCCGTCACGCACACTTCCAGTTAGATGGCTCAGGTGTTGCACACATTCAAGCACCGAAACTTGAAGACTACCCTGCTGTAACGTGGGATTCATCTCAATCGAAGCGTGTAAATCTGGATACCATTACTCAAGAAGAAATGAATGCTTGGAAGCCAGGCGATACATTATTATTGAACGGTACCATTTATACAGGTCGTGATGCTGCACATAAGCGCATGGTCGACATGTTAAATAATGGCGAAGAACTTCCAGTCGATCTCAAAGGTAAATTCATTTACTACGTGGGTCCAGTCGATCCAGTTGGCGATGAAGTCGTTGGTCCTGCTGGCCCAACAACAGCAACTCGTATGGATAAGTTCACTCGCCAAGTTCTAGAAGCGACTGGTTTATTCGGTATGATTGGTAAAGCAGACCGTGGTCCTGCTGCAATTGAAGCGATCAAAGACAATCAAGCAACATACTTAATGGCTGTTGGTGGTGCTGCGTACCTCGTATCTAAAGCAGTTCGCGAGGCTGAAGTCGTTGCTTTTGCAGACTTAGGTATGGAAGCCATCTACAAATTCGTGGTTGAAGATATGCCTGTTTCTGTTGCAGTTGATGTGAATGGTACGTCAATCCATGCGACTGCGCCAAAAATCTGGCAAGCAAAAATTGGGAAAATTCCTGTTGTAGATGCTGCCGCTCAATAATACTTATACAATAATCTTAGCCGAATCATCGTATTCGGCTATTTTTTTGCCTAAAGCATCTGTTAAATTATAAAAAACAATAAGGATAACAAGATGAATAAAACAATATCGATCCTAATAATGAGTCTCTGCTGTGTCATGGCAACAGAAAATACATTTGCCAGTCCTGCTCAAAAAAAATCTGTAAAAGAACTAATTAAACTCAGTGATTTAGAAAACCTTTTACATTCCTCTCTAGATGAGATGCAACCTGCGTTAGACTCTGAAGCTGAAAGTATGCTTTTAAAAATTTTGGGTAAAGAGAGACTGACAACCAATCAAGAACATCTAGCACTTGTAGAACTCAGTCAATTATTAAAAGACACAAGCTCAAAAATGTTTATGCGCCCTGAAACATTACAAGCAATTGAGCAAATTTATGCAGAAACACTGAGTGAAGAGGAAGTACAAGCTTATTTAAAATTTTTGCGAACGCCAGAAGGAAAATCAATCAACCAAAAAAATTTAACAATTAGTAGCAATGTTTTTCAATACATGAATAGTTTAAGTCAAAAGACCTTAAATGATCCTGAGCAAAATTTAAAACTCAAAGAGCAGCTTTTAAGCATCATCAAACCCTTAATTCAAGATGAATAAACGCTGCTCAATATCGACTACCACGTCAATGGATTCCAAAGTTTAAATGGCTTAACCAATAGTACCTCAGACTTTTCATCATACTTAGCTGGCTTTAACTCTTGGGGCTTAGACCGAATTTTACCTGAGGCATCTTGTGCTACAAAGTTATAGCTCGATGATTTTAAACGTGTAAATGCGATTTCTTGATGTGCAACTTTATCAGGCATAATCATAAATGGCCCCGTATGTTCACTACGAGAAATCTTATTTTCTTCATCGTATTTAATAAAATACGTTTGTGATGCATCAACCGTAAAATCTACATATTTTGGTTTTTGAAAATGTAGCCCTGCCAATGGACGGCTGACACTCAGACGATATGTCCCTGCTGGTAGTTCTACCCAATAATAATGATTATGTAATAGGCTTGGAATTCGATGACCGTTAATAAATAAATTTGCAGCAGCAATTTCTTGGCGATTCCAGCGCGTATCTGGGCGATATAAATATACCACTGCCGCTTGCTCATTCTGTGGTTTGATCGGTGTGTAATATTGACCTAATTTTTGATTGACCCATCCACCTATGGTAAAACCACCAACATGATACTGATCAGATAGCCCTGGTTCTTTTGCTGTATCTACTGGAGGTAAAGTCGCTGTGAGTACTGTTGAATTTTCTTCAACCGCCTTATGACTTTGACAGCCAGCCAACACCCCTGCACAACATAATGACAATATTAAATAACGCATGATATCCCTCAAGGCGTTTTCTTGGATTTATTTTTAACAGCGCAAAACTATGCGGATTTTCCAATTTTTAAGATTAACACCTCATTAATTAATTGCAAATAAAAAAAGCATGAAAAGTCTAACCTTTCATGCTTTTTAGATGAATGAGAATTAAGCAGATTTTGAATCAATTACTTTCAAATCTTTCTTTTCAACTAATTCAGGTGTTGTCACTTGTGGTAAACGTTCAGCTTTAAATGTTGGCTTAGCTGTACCATTAATCACAGCCTCATCCACAATAACCGTCCCCACATCACTACGACTTGGTAAGTCATACATGGTTTCTAGCAAAACGTTTTCTAAAATTGAACGTAAGCCACGCGCACCCGTATTTCGTTCAAGTGCTTTCTTCGCTACAGCACGCAATGCAGATTCATCAAAGACAAGATCAACATTTTCCATCGTGAAAAGATACTGATATTGGCGAGTTAATGCATTTTTAGGCTCTGTCAGAATTTGCATTAATGCTTCTTCATCCAGTTCTTCTAAAGTTGCAATCACAGGTAAACGACCAATAAACTCAGGAATCAAACCAAATTTGACTAAATCAGTTGCTTCAACTTGACGGAACAACTCAGAGACTTTTTTACTGTCATCCTTATTCTTCACATCAGCCGTGAATCCAATACCGCCTTTCTCTTGACGTTGTTGTACAATTTTCTCTAAACCAGAGAATGCACCACCGCAAATAAATAAAATATTTGAGGTATCAATTTGAATGAATTCTTGTTGCGGATGCTTACGACCACCTTGTGGCGGAATAGAAGCAACGGTGCCTTCAATCATTTTCAATAATGCTTGTTGTACACCTTCACCCGATACATCACGAGTAATTGATGGATTCTCCGATTTACGGGTAATCTTATCAATCTCATCAATATAGATAATACCTTTCTGCGCTTTTTCTACATCGTAGTCCGCTTTCTGCAATAACTTTTGTACGATGTTTTCAACATCTTCACCCACATAACCCGCTTCTGTGAGTGTCGTTGCATCTGCCATGGCAAAAGGAACATCCAATAAGCGTGCAAGAGTTTGCGCAAGTAAGGTCTTACCTGAACCCGTTGGTCCAATTAACAAGATATTACTTTTCGCAATCTCAATATCTTGATGTGCATGATGTGACTGACCAACTTTCAAACGCTTATAATGATTATAGACCGCAACAGATAGTGTTTTCTTTGCAACATCTTGTCCAATGACATATTGATCCAACGCAGCACGTATCTCATGTGGTTTAGGCAAAGCTTTAGTCGCCCAGTCACCTGCTTCAACTTGTTGACTGGTTTGCACTAAATCTAAGCAGACATCCACACACTCATTACAAATATATGCGTCCTCACCTGCAATCAATTTTCCAACTTCAGATTGTGTCTTACCACAAAATGAACAATGCTTTTGTCCTTGAGGATGTTCGGACATATTTACTCCACAACTTAAATCTTAAAAACTAGGGACGTTTGCTTAATACTTGGTCAACTAAACCATATTCTTTGGCTGCTTGTGCAGTCATAAAATTGTCACGATCTGTGTCACGTGCAATTCTTTCATAATCTTGACCACTATGCTCAGCCATCAAACGGTTTAGACGCTCTTTGATATAAAGAATTTCACGTGCATGAATTTCGATATCAGACGCTTGACCACGGAAACCACCGAGTGGTTGGTGAATCATCACGCGTGCATTTTCAAGACAGTAACGTTTTCCTTTAGCACCCGCATTCAATAAGAATGCACCCATTGAAGCCGCTTGTCCCATGCAATATGTAACAACATCTGGCTTAATAAACTGCATAGTGTCATAAATTGCCATACCAGCAGTTACTGAGCCTCCCGGTGAGTTGATATAAAGATGGATATCTTTCTCTGGATTCTCAGCTTCTAAAAATAACATCTGCGCAACGATAAGATTTGCCATGTTATCTTCAACTTCACCTGTCAAAAAGATCACACGCTCACGTAACAAACGTGAGAAAATATCAAATGAACGCTCACCACGTGATGACTGTTCAACGACCACTGGAACTAAAGCATTTTCAATTGTTGGAACATACATATGTTTATTTATTCCTAAATTATTGTGACTCGATCATGCCAACAATATGAGGGATAATCGCTGAAATTGCAAAAGGTTCAACCCTAAATATTCGACTATTTAGACTAAAAGCTGGCAATTTTTCGATAAATTAACACTTTCATAACACGGATAAAAAAAGGCGCATTAAGCGCCTTTCTTCTGAACTTTTAAAAGATTAGCCACGACGAGCTTGTTGTTCTTTCAATAAGTCTTCGTAACTTACTGGAACATCATTTACTTTAGCAGCAGCTAAAATGTGGTCAACAACTTGGTCTTCTAACACAACTGCTTCGATTTGAGCACGTTGTTGTTTATCATTTTTGAAGTATTCAACAACTTCTGTTGGATCTTCATAAGAAGAAGCCATGTCATCGATGTAAGCTTCAACACGTGCTTGATCAACTTCAAGTTTAGCATCAGCTAATACTTTGCTAACCAATACACCAAGCTTCACTGATTTTTCAGCTTGTTCTTTGAACAACTCATCTGGAAGCATACTGCTATCAAATGCACCTGCACCTTGAGCACCAAACTGTTGAGTGAACTGTTGAATCATTTGTTGACGTTGACGGTCAATTTCTTGAGCAACCATAGAAGCTGGAACTTCAATTTCGTTTGCAGCGACAAGTGCATCAAATGCAGCTTGTTTAACTTGGTTACGAAGACCGTTGCGAACTTCACGTTCCATATTTTTACGAACGTCAGCTTTTAACTTATCTACGCCTTCTTCTTCAGTTAAACCAAAGATTTTTAAGAATTCAGCATCAATCTCTGGAAGTTTTTGTTTTTCAACAAGCTTCACAGTGATTTTGAATTGAGCTGCTTTACCCGCTAAGTTTTCAGCTTGGTAATCTTCAGGGAAAGTAACATCAATCACTTTCTCTTCGCCTTTCTTCATCCCGATGATGCCATCTTCAAAGCCTGGAATCATACGACCAGAACCAAGAACAAGTTTAAAGTCTTCAGCAGCGCCGCCTTCAAACTTCTCACCATCAACTGTACCTTCAAAATCGAAAGTCACTTGCATGTCTTTTTTCGCCATGCCTTTAGTTTCAGTCCAAGAAGCACGTTGTTTTTGCAAGTTTTCAATCATTACATCAACATCAGCATCGTTGATTTCTGATGATTTACGTTCAACTTCTAAGTCAGCAAAAGCTTTCACTTCTACTTCTGGATAAACTTCTACAGTTGCTTCAAAAACTAAAGCATCATCTTTGTTTTCAACTTTTTCAATGTTCGGCATGCCGACCGCATTGATTTTTTCTTGTTGAATTGCTTCGAATACTGTGTCACGAATGATGTCATTCACAACTTCTTGATAAATGCTCGCACCATATTCACGGCGAACAACATTTAAAGGCACTTTACCTGGACGGAAGCCGTTGATCTTCACAGTTTTGGCAGTGCGTTTTAAGCGAGCTTCAAATTGCTCGTTAACACGGCTCGTCGGTACAGAAACATTTAAACGACGGGCAACGCCCGAAACCGCTTCAGTCGTTACTTGCATGGCTTCCTCGATATATAGTTAGTAGTAACATTTTTAAAAGTGCCACATTATATGACAACTTTCTGGATATACAAAATCAGATGATCAAAATTCCCTATTTTTCCTAATTTGCCAGAAAAACAATATTTAAATTCTCAACCTAAAAAATCAAACTAACAATTTTAAAATGATCATTTAAGTATAAAAAACATAGCATTAAATAAATCAATCGTTAATACTGATTCTCATTATCAAAAACAACCGTAATACCAATTACAAAATTAAATTATAAATATCATAAGTTTAAGACTATACAATTCATTATACAGCCAAAATCACAATTGATAATAATAATAATTATCATTAGACTTCTCACAAAATGTTACATAGCTTAACAATCCACTCACTTTTACTACACTTTTTGTGAAAGTTTAAAATGATCAAAAGCTCTGTCATTCATCTGTTTAATTTCGGGGGTTCTCTCATGGCAAAAATCAAAAGCCGTAAACATATTGCTACAACACCGTTAGTTGCACTTGCAGCAAGTCTACCTTTAGTCAGTCATGCGGCAACTAAAGAAGAAAAAGTGACTCAACTTCCAACCATTGAAGTGACAGCACAAGAGATCTATAAAGCCAATACCGTTAGTTCCCCAAAGTACACACAACCTTTAGTGGACACACCTCAAACGATTCAAGTAATTAAAAAAGAAATTTTACAAGAACAAGGGGCTGCTTCTTTAGTGGAGGCATTGCGAAATACACCTGGAATTACCCTACAAATGGGTGAAAATGGAAATACCAGTGCAGGTGATACTTTCCAAATGCGTGGTTTTTCGACTCAAACTTCGACTTATGTAGATGGAATTCGTGATCTTGGTGCTGTAAGTCGTGATGTATTTAACTTAGAGCAAATTGAAGTTGTCAAAGGTCCTTCAGGTGCTGAAGCTGGTCGTGGCTCTGCTTCTGGTTATATCAATTTAGTCACTAAATTACCTAAAGCTGAAAATAGCAGTGAAGTCTCTGCACGTTATAACACAGCAGAAAATGCGCGTTTAACGGCTGATATTAATCAGGCAATTAGCGAAAGTACCGCAATCCGCTTAAACGTGATGGGGCAAGATGGTGGTGTCGAAGGTCGAGATGTTATAGAGAATAACGGTTGGGCAATTGCGCCATCAATTGCATTCGGATTAGACAGCGATACTCGTCTGTATTTGTATTCTCAACATATCCGTCAGAATAATATTCCTGATGGCGGTATTCCAACTGTAGGTATGAAAGGCTTCTATAACAGTGACGCACAGTTAAATAACGCAAAAGAAGTAAATCGTTCAAACTACTACGGCAGCATCAATGATTATGAAGATATTGATGCTGATATGTTCACAGCTAAAATCGAAAGTGATTTTGGGGAAAGTATTAAATTTACCAACACCACTCGTTACGGTAAATCTCAAATGAATCGCGCATTAACGGGAATTAATGGGCTTAGCCGAACAATACCGAATACAACACCTGCTCAACAATCGAATAATCCAAATGATTGGACTGTTGCTCGATCTCATCAAGGTGTAGATCAAGAAAATAAGATTCTCGCGAATGTCTCTGCTTTAAATATTAATTTTAAAACTGGCGCTGTTGAACATGATTTAGTTGCTGGCTTAGAGTTTTTACAAGAACAACAAATCTCTCGTACTTTATCTACTCAAAAACCAGGAACAAAAGCTCCTACAACGCCTGCTGCAAATCTCTATAATCCTAACCATGATGATGTAATGCCTGAATTGGTTTATACAGGTGCATATAGTGATGGTGAAACCAAAACAGCCGCAGCTTATTTATTTGATACGGTAAAACTATTAGATAATCGTTTACAGTTTAATGGTGGTGTACGTCTTGATTACTATCATACAGATTATGAGGCTTTAGCTGTTGCAACGAATGCAACCACCCTTGCGATTACTAAAACTCCCACTAATCTCAAAGCACACGATACTTTGGTGAGCTGGAAATTAGGTACTTTATTCAAACCAACCGAAAATAGCAGCCTTTATGTGTCTTACGCTAAATCATTGACTCCACCAGGAAGTGCAAACTTTAGCTTATCGGACACAGGAGCTAATAGTTCAGCGGCTAAACCACAAAAAACTAATCACTATGAAGTGGGTGGAAAATGGGATGTATTAAAGAATAAATTAGCATTAACTAGTGCGATTTACCATACTGAGAATGAAAATCAGTTTACCCAAGATCCAATCACGAAAGAATCTATTCAAGAAGGCAAAACACGTGTTCAAGGCTTAGAACTTGGTATCGTCGGTCAAATTACAGATGCTTGGAATATTTCTGCGGGCATTGCTCATATGAAAACTAAGCAAAAAAATCAACAAAGTTTCAATACCACAACGGGTGAAAAAACTGCTACCGATTCGGTACGTTGGTCTCCAGACTGGACTGCTTCATTATGGACAACCTATGATATTGCAGGTTTTAAGTTAGGCCTAGGCGCACGTTATGTTGATGAACAAAAACGTGTGATCACAGATAGTACAGCTCCAGCAAATATGCCTAAAGTTCCATCTTATATTGTATTTGATGCAATGGCGGGTTATAGCTTTAACAAGAATGCTTCTGTGAATCTAAATGTCTATAACTTAGCTGATAAAGATTACATTAGTGCTTTAAATAATGGCGGTAGTCGTTTCGTACTTGGTCAGCCACGTTCTGCTGCATTAACCTTTAACTACAAATTCTAAGTCATTTTATTTAATTCATCATGATTGAATAAATGAACACAGCCTGTCAAAAAAGCTATAATTTTTGACAGGTTGTATTTTTTGGAAGATTCAAAATATGATGTTGCATATCCCCCAAGTACTCAATAAGCATCAAGTTGCTGAGCTACGTGAACAAATACAACAACAATCAGTTTGGATTGACGGTACACATAGTGCAGGTCCACAAGCACAAAAAATTAAAAATAATTTACAAGTCGATATACAGAGTGATGTATATGAATCTGTTAGCCATTTTGTTTTGAGTGCATTACAACAAAATCTGCTTTTGCGTTCAGCTGCCCTTCCTAAACATACATTATTGCCAATGTTTAACTGCTATCAAAATCAAGGCAATTATGGCAACCATGTTGATAATTCGATTCAATATTCTGCAAAAACAGGGCAAATGATTCGTACTGATGTGTCTATCACCGTCTTTTTATCTGAACCTGATGAATATGAAGGTGGGGAACTGATTATCGAAGATACTTACGGCAGCCATGAAGTGAAACTCGATGCAGGAGATGCAATTGTTTACCCAGCAACAAGTTTGCATCGTGTTGAACCTGTGACACAAGGACGTAGAATCGCAGCATTCACATGGATTCAAAGCATGGTTAAAGATGACTGGCAGCGAACGATGCTATTCAATTTAGACATGACCATTATCAAACTAAGACAACAATTGGGCGATACAGAAGAAGTTGTTAGTTTAACCAGCCATTATCATAATTTGTTAAGACAATGGGGGGATTTATAATGCATGACCAGATCCCTACACCCGCTTTAAATACTATTCCTTCGTATATTCAAACAATTTCTGACTATCAACAGCAAGCTCAGCACCATGTTAGCAAGGACATTTGGGGATACTTAAATGGTGGAGCGATGCATGAAATTAGCGTGCAAAATAATTGCCAACAATTTCAAAATATTCAATTGATTCCTAGACATCTAAATGACTTAACACAAGGTAATACTCGTTTTCAATTATTTGGGATGGAATATCCGCATCCTATTTTCCTTGCACCGATTGGCCACCAAGCACTTTTTCATCCTCAAGCAGAAGCTGCATCTGCTCTCGCAGCTGAACTTATGCAAAGTAACTTTGTATTAAGTACATTCACAAATACACATATGGCACAGTTGAAACTAGAAAATCCATATAAATGGTTTCAATTGTATTGGCAAGGATGCAGAGAAAAATCGTTAACCTTAATCAAACAAGCTGAACAATCAGGTTATCGTGCAATTGTGATTACGGTCGATGCTCCCCACGTGGGTATCCGAGATCGGGAACGTAAGTTATTCTTTCAGCTACCAGAAGAAATGCAACATCCACACACTCCTACCCATTTAAGCTTTCCTGATGTATCACCATCCGAAAGCCAACTATTTCAAGGCTTAATGCAAATTGCGCCTAAGTGGGCGGATATTGCTTGGGTGATTGCAAATACACATTTACCTGTAATCTTAAAAGGAATACTACATCCTGCCGATGCTCAGAAAGCCCTCGATCATGGTGTGTCTGGGATTATTGTTTCTAATCATGGTGGGCGCATTGTAGATACGACTATTCCACCTTTAGTTGCATTACAAAAAATTCGTGCAATTGTTCCTCCTGATTACCCTGTATTATTAGATGGTGGAATTCGACGTGGTACAGATATCTTCAAAGCAATTGCATTAGGTGCAAATGCCGTAATGATTGGACGCCCTTATATTTATGGTTTAGCAACAGCAGGCGCTTTAGGTGTTGCTCATGTCATCCGCATGTTAAAGGAAGAATTTGAAATCACGATGGCACTTATGGGAACCGCTACCATAAAGGACATTAATCAAGACTATATTTATCAGCCTTAAGCATATTAACGGGAAATATTTTCTTTAAATTTTATTTTTATGCAAAAAATAGGAAAATATTTTCCATCCATTCGAATTAAAATAAATTATAGACCACTGCAGTCGCTTGTATATTCACCTAGACTGATTCAAATTAGGTGATTAAGATAACTGCAAAACCCAATACTTTTGCTTTGAACGGTAGATAATGAAAACGAGTGATGATCTTAGCCATCCGTCTGATATAAAACTACTCACTGCTCTCCTGATGCTGCGCCTCGCGCGCGTATAAATTTTTCGCCTACTTTATTTAGGCACTCGATCCCCGAATTCACTTTAAATTAATTCTTATAGACACCATATATATTCGTAGCACGTTGCATTTATTTTGAAGCAGCAACCCATGCTACAACAAGGAGTTATCTCATGATGTTGGCTGACCCAAGCAAAAAATACCGCCGTATGTATCAACGAGTGGATTTACCAGATCGTCAATGGCCAAATAACGAAATTAACCAAGCACCGATTTGGATGAGCACCGATCTTCGTGATGGTAACCAAGCGATTTTTGAACCAATGGATATGGATCAAAAATTAAAAATGTTTCATATGTTGGTTAAAATCGGCTTCAAACATATTGAAATTGGTTTCCCTTCAGCATCTCAAATTGACTTTGACTTTACTCGTAAGTTAATTGAAGAAGATTTGATTCCAGAAGATGTGTACATCGAAGTTTTGGTTCAAGCTCGAGATCATTTAATTGCGCGCACTTTTGAAGCATTAGTTGATGCTAAACGTGCGATCGTGCATATCTACAATTCAAACTCACCAACATTCCGTCAAAAAGTGTTGAATGTAGATGCAAACGGCGCAAAGCAACTTGCAATTAATGCAGCAAATAAAGTTAAAGAATACGCAGCACAATACCCTGCAACTGAATGGATTTTCCAATATAGTCCAGAGTGTTTTTCTGCAACAGAATTGGAAGTTGCCAAAGATGTCTGTGATGCGGTCACGGAAATTTGGGAAGCGTCTCCAACCAATAAGGTGATCTTGAACTTGCCTGCAACGGTTGAGGTTTCAACGCCGAATGTCTATGCCGATCAAATCGAATGGATGCACCGTAACTTGGCGCGTCGTGATGGTGTGATTATCTCAGTCCACTGTCACAATGACCGTGGTTGTGGTATTGCTGCTTCTGAATTGGCGATTATGGCGGGTGCTGACCGTGTTGAAGGTTGCGTGTTTGGTAATGGTGAACGTACAGGTAACGTCGATGTTGCTGCGATTGCCTTAAACATGTATACCCAAGGTGTTGCACCAAACTTAGACTTCTCAAATATCAATGAAATCATTGCAACAGTTGAAGAATGTACAGGTTTACCTGTGCACCCTCGTCATCCATATGCAGGTGATTTAGTCTTTACCGCTTTCTCTGGTTCACACCAAGATGCGATTAAAAAAGGCTTTGAATTCCAGAAAAACGAAGAGATCTGGGATATGCCGTACTTACCAATCGACCCTAAAGATTTAGGTCGTGACTATGATGCGGTGATTCGTGTCAACAGCCAATCTGGTAAAGGTGGTATTGCTTACTTATTGGAATCAAATTACAACGTTGCTTTACCACGCCGAGTACAAATCGAGTTCAGCCAAATCGTACAGCAACATACTGATGAAAACGGTACAGAAATTAGTGCACATGAAATCTGGACCTTATTCCAAAATACCTATGTGGATGTAAAAAATAGCCATTATCAAACCAAACATTATCAGTTATCCGATATTAATGGTACACAAATCATTGAATTAGATATTGAAATTGACGGTGAAGTACAACGTTTACGTGGTGAAGGTAACGGCCCAATTTCGGCGATGCTCGATGCGTTACAATTGCCAATTGATGTTGTAAATTATGAAGAACGTAGTATCAGTTCTGGTGCAAATGCTAAAGCACTTGCCTTGATTGAACTTCAAGTCAAAGGCACAGGTAAAAATGCCTTTGGTGCAGGGATTCATGACAACATTGTCACCTCATCGATTGAAGCGATTATTGCATGTACCAATCGTTTAATTGAACAAGGCGTACTTACAACTGAGCAAGTTGCTGCTGCGGCAGTTTAAGCAAAGCTGAGTTGTAATATCAGAAAAAATGACTTTTGAAAGGATACCTGAATTGGTATCCTTTTATTATTGATCAAAGATTTATACAAGGCGAATCATTCCAGTGTCTTTTCCATCGGATTCAGTGGGTTTAGTCACACCACAAAAATTTCAATTTGAGCAACCATTAGAGCTTGAATGTGGGCGTATCCTGCCACGTTTTGATTTGATGGTTGAAACCTATGGAACACTTAATGCAGATAAATCCAATGCAATCTTAATTTGCCATGCATTATCCGGGCATCATCATGCTGCGGGTTATCATCATGCAGATGATAAAAAAGCAGGTTGGTGGGATAGCTGTATTGGTCCCGGTAAAGCGATTGATACCAATCATTTTTTTATTGTTTCTTTAAATAATATTGGTGGTTGTAATGGTTCAACAGGCCCAACATCGCCAAATCCTGAAAACGAAAATCGTCCTTATGGCCCAGATTTTCCATTAGTCACTGTTCGTGACTGGGTAAAGACCCAAGCCATGCTATCTGATCGCCTTGGAATTGATGTGTGGTTCGCCGTGATTGGTGGTTCTTTAGGTGGCATGCAAGCACTACAATGGTCATTGGACTATGCTGATCGTTTAAAAAAATGCGTCATTATCGCCAGTGCACCAAAATTATCAGCTCAAAATATTGCCTTTAATGAAGTTGCTCGCCAATCGATTCTCTCTGATCCAGATTTCCATCATGGGCGTTACTTGGAAAATGACAGTTATCCAAAACGTGGATTAATTTTGGCACGTATGGTCGGTCATATTACGTATTTGTCTGAAGAAGCCATGAAACAGAAATTTGGTCGTGATTTGAAATCTGGCAAATTTATGTATGGTTTTGATGTCGAATTCCAAGTGGAAAGCTATTTGCGTTACCAAGGCGAACAATTTAGCCGCAATTTCGATGCAAATACTTACTTGATTATGACCAAGGCCTTGGATTACTTTGATCCTTCTCGTGAATATGAACATTCATTAACAAAGGCAATGAGTCAACCGAAGTGCCAATTCTTGGTGGTTTCATTTACGACTGACTGGCGTTTTAGCCCAAGTCGTTCACAAGAATTAGTTGATGCTTTAATTGATAATCATAAGCCCGTCAGTTACTTAGATATTGATGCGGAACAAGGTCATGATTCGTTCTTGTTCCCTATCCCACTCTATGTGAAAACATTAAGAGCATTTTTAGGTGGAGAACAACAGTTGCAAGCTACACCGCAGGAGCAGCACTAATGCGAATAGATCAACGACTCGCTGAAAAATGGATCAGTCCGAACTCTAGCGTATTAGACTTAGGCTGTGGTGATGGTGAATTACTGGCTCATATGAGCAAACAGCACAATATTCGTGCTTATGGCTTAGAAATTGATCAAGAAAAGATTGCAATTGCGATCAGTCGGGGGTTAAATATTATTCAACAGGACTTAAACTTAGGTTTAAGCCGTTTTGCCGACCAATCTTTTGATTCTGTAGTCATGGCACAAGCTTTGCAAGCTGTAGATGCACCTGATGTATTACTTCGTGATATGGTGCGTGTTGGCAAACAGGCGATTATTACCTTTCCAAACTTTGCGTATTGGAAGACACGTTCTTTTCTTGCATTAAAAGGTAAAATGCCTGTTTCGGAAGCTTTACCCTATATGTGGTATAACACCCCGAATATTCATTTATGTACTTTCCGTGACTTTGAAGCCTTATGTGCTGAGAATCGGATTAAAATTATTAATCGACTTGCCGTTAATGGTGACCAACAAGGTAGTGTGCTCAGTAAGCATATGCCGAACCTATTTGGTGAAGTCGCAATTTATCGAGTGAGCGCTCTATGAAAAAGACATTTATCAGCACATTTTTATTTGGTCTGATCAGTATACAAGCGCATGCTGACTATGTTGCTCAACCCCAATCGGTTGCAACACAGGCAGCACGATATTCAGTTATGAGTATCAGTGAATTACAAAGCGCAGCAAAATCTGGTCAAGCTGGGGCACAATTTTATCTAGCAACACGTTATCAGTATGGTAAAGACGTTGCTAAAGATGAGAAACAAGCTTTTTCTTTATTTAAAGCAGCAGCAGATCAAGGTTTATCTGCTGCACAGTTAAATGTCGGTCGTATGTATGCAGATGGCATCGGTACGAAGAAAGATGAAGCTTTGGCGCGTAAATATTTCGAGAAAGCTGCGAGTAATGGCGATAACCGTGCCAGCTTTAATCTCGCGATGATGGAAGAACAAAAGAAAAACTATGTTGGTGCTTACCAATGGTATGAGCTTTCAACACGTGACGGTATGCTGGATACTAAAGTCATCAGTCTTTCTGAAGGTAAGAAAACAGCGTTGGCTGCAAACTTAACTCAAGACCAGATTCGTACTGCACGTGACCGTGCTGATAAATGGATTCAAGCCCAATAGTCTTGCCTCAATCTATGAAGTGATTTAAAAACCGACTTGTAAGAGTCGGTTTTTTATTATATTGATAACATTCATATTTAATTAAGTTTATTAAATGAGCAATATAGAAAAGGCGATATTCAAAGTAAAACTAGAATTGGAAACAATAACACCAGAAGAAATCCAAAGGTGGGCAATTGAGACATTAGAAAAAAATTCATCAAATGATTTAGCTTTAGATATCTGTTTCTTATCAACCTCAGACCAAGTTACAACCTATTTTAATCAATTATCCCGAAGTCTATTTAATACAGATTTAACAAAGGAATCAGTCAATAACCTCTTAAAAGATTATATTGAAAAACATCTTGAGTTAGTAAAAAGCCAAGAGCTTCTATTTCCTTTTCTTCAGAAGCTCTTGGCTTTATCTAAGACTATAGAGAATGAAGATTTATATGAATTATTAAACTATTATGATGATGAATTTTACTTAAGCTTTGAAGGATATTCACTTTCGGAACCAGATGAGGTTTTTAAAAGTTTCATCGAAGATTTAAAAAAATTGTATCAAAATTAGATAAAATAAAAGAAAGCGACTTTTTTAGATTTTAGAATACAACCATTCAGTTCTACACTATTCTGTAGAAACACCCTAAAATCCTATTCAATCTAAGCGAATTTAAAATTTTATATGTTTACTCCATCATGGCTTAACCAAGGCAGCCTTGTCCTTGCAAGTAATAACAAAGGTAAAGTTGTCGAATTTGAACATCTCTTCCAACAACTCAATCTTCCTGTCGAAATCATTCCTCAAGGCAAACTGAATATTGAAGATGCGATTGAAGATGGTCTCAGCTTTGTTGAAAATGCCATTATCAAAGCACGTCATGCATCTAAACTTTCAGGTAAACCTGCGCTTGCAGATGATTCTGGGATTTGTGTTCCGATTTTAGGTGGTGCACCAGGAATTTATTCAGCGCGCTATGCGGGCGAGCATGGCAATGATGCTGCTAATAACCAAAAGCTTTTAGCTGATCTTATACCTTTCCGTAAAGACGGCGAAGTGATTGAGGGCATGTTTGTTTGCGTATTAGTACTGGTCACACATGCCGAAGATCCATTGCCACAAATCTTTCAAGGCATTTGGAAAGGTGAGATTTTAGAAGCAGCACGCGGTGAGAATGGGTTTGGCTATGATCCATTGTTCTGGCTACCAGAACTCAATCTTTCAAGTGCTGAACTTAGCAAAGCTGACAAAAATAAAATCAGTCATCGTGGTCAAGCAATGCAGCTGTTTAAAGCAAGTTTGATTTAAAGATCATTTGCCCTAGCTAAAACCTAGGGCAAATTATTTAAATCTAGATTGAATAAAAATACTGAATAATGAGTAAAAACTCACCTTAACGAGGCATTGATTACAAACCAAAAAGTAAAAAATTATCCATCAATCTACTTAATCTCATAATTTTTTGTCGCAAAATTGCAATATAAGTGTCACATCTTTGTCATGCCAAACTGTTGAGATATAACCAAAGTTATATAGGAATAGAATTATGGCTGGTTTATCAATTTGGCACGTCGTTATTTTTGCAATTGTCGTGATTTTACTATTCGGTACATCAAAGCTTAAAAATTTAGGCAAAGATGTTGGCGGTGCTGTTAAAGATTTCAAAAAGTCTATTAAAGAAGATGAAGTTGCTGCACCACTCAATGAGCCTCGTACCATTGATGCTCAAGTTAAAAATGCTGAAAGCTCAGTAAAAAGCTAAGCGAGCGGAATTATGCTGAACTTGGGAATGACTGAGATTTTTTGCTTTGCAGTAATTGCATTATTGGTTCTCGGTCCTGATAAATTACCTGAAGCTGCTCGATTTGTAGCAAAATGGTATGGGAAAATTAAAAAATTTATCAACAATATTCAGAATGAAATTGATCGAGAGCTCCGTCTTTCTGAGTTCCGCGAAGAAATGCAAAAAGAAATTGAAAAGATTACTGAGCTTGAACGTCGGCTACAAAAACAATTAGATGAATTGAAAACTCAAAATCATGAGGTAGAGGCTGCGCCATCAGTAACTAAATCTCAAAATTCGATTCGCTATGTGCCATATCACTCAAGTTCTATTATTCCTTTTTGTGTTCAATACCAAAAATCATCTGTGATTGGTATGGAAGCATACCCATCGTTGAATCAGTTTGATAACGAATTAAAGATTGCCGTATGAGTCAATTACCATCAACTTCAGTCAGTACTGAAGAAACCCTACAACAAATGCCGGTCATGCAGCATTTAATCGTACTTCGCCAATATCTTTTTAAGATTGTTGGCGTAACAATTTTTCTGTTTTTTTGTTTATTACCTTTTAGAAATCAAACCTATCAATGGCTGTCTGAACCATTGAGACAACAATTACCCGCAACATCAACCATGATTGCGACGGATGTCACAGCTACCTTTATGGCACCGTTTAAACTCAATTTATTCGTCGCATTTATGCTGGCAATGCCCTATATCATTTATCAAATTTGGTCATTTATAAAACCTGCGCTATATGAAAAAGAACAACATTTAGCGATTCCTTTGCTATTTGGCAGTATTCTTTTATTCTACTTAGGTGTCGCATTCGCCTATTTCATTACCCTACCTGCTATTTTGCATTTCTTTATTAGCGTGTCTCCTGAAACTGTTGCACCTATGACAGATATTAATAGCTATCTAAGCTTCTGCTTAAAACTATTCTTGGTTTTCGGTTTTACCTTTGAAATTCCAATCATTACTCTAGTTCTGATTTTGATTGGTGTCGTGAGTACACAAAGCCTCGTTGAAAAACGCCGTTTTATTGTTGTTGGATGCTTTTTCGTAGCTATGTTTGTAACACCACCTGATGCATTATCCATGATTATGCTGGCTGTTCCGATGTGGATGCTATTTGAAATCGGTTTACTTTTTGGAAAAATATTAGAAAAGCGCAAAGCAGTTTCAGAATAATAATATCTCTGTTCAATCCCTGAATAACCTCAGGGATTTTTTTATTTTAAATTTATATTTTTTATATATTTATAAAAATTAAATTGTCTTCAAACTGCCTTAAAAGTGTCAAAAAATTGTCATCTATCAAACATAAAATCAATCTAGATTTAT